>NZ_JBIPKI010000018.1:0-39784 GCF_044068515.1 Desulfurivibrio nitratireducens | reverse complement strand
CCGGATTCCCGCCGCCCGGCCAACCCTCCGGCCGACCCGGCCCAGGTGGGCAATGCCGGCTGGCGTCCCACCGAATGCCACGCCTGTTTCAACTGTGACGATATCTGCCCCCATAGCCTGATCAGGTTCAAGCTGGGGCTGCCCCAATTCAAGACGGCCCAACCGGGCCAGACCCCCGCCCCGCCGGCCCTGGATCTGGGCCGGCGCCGGCTGGTAACGGCGGCGGTGGCCGGCATGGTGGCGGTGCCCCTGCTGCGGGTGGGCCATCCTCCGGAAGGCCGGGCCCATCCCCGTCTGATCCGCCCGCCGGGAGCCCGGCCGGAAAAGGAATTTCTTGCCCGCTGCGTCAAGTGCGGGGAATGCATGAAGGTCTGCCTGACCGGGGGGTTGCAGCCGACTTTGCTGGAAGGGGGCCTGGAGGGGCTCTGGACCCCGATCCTGGTGCCCCGCATGGGTTACTGCGAGTACCACTGCACCCTCTGCGGCCAGGTCTGCCCCACCGGGGCCATCGAACGTTTGGGGGTGGCGGAAAAGACCGAAGTGAGAATCGGACTGGCGATGTTCGACCGCAACCGTTGCCTGCCCTGGGCCTACGGCATTCCCTGCATTGTCTGCGAAGAAGTCTGCCCTACCCCCAAAAAGGCGATCTGGTTTGAAGAGGTGGAGATGCTCAACCGCGACGGCGAGCCGGTCCGGGTGCAGCGCCCCCACGTTGACCTGACCCTCTGCATCGGCTGCGGCATATGTGAAACCTTGTGCCCGGTGGTCGATCAGCCGGCGGTCTATGTAACCAGTATCGGCGAATCGCGTTCCCGGGAAAACCAGCTGCTGTTGTAGAGCCGCCGCTGGTTTTTGGGGTCGGAGCAGGCGGGGGCGAAATCGCAAATCAGAGCAGAATGCCCAGTCCCAGCAGGACCTGCAGCGGATAGAGCAGGAGAATGATGATGCCCAACCGACGGTGCCAGGCCCGCCAGGCGGAATCCCCGACCTTGATGCGGCGGGAAAGGAAGTAGGCGCCGCCCACGGTCAGGATAATGGCCGTGCCCAGAAAAAGATGGATGGGATATACGCCGATCCGGCCCCAGTTCAGCAGGACGATGAAGGGGCCGGCGGCAAAGCCCAGCAGACAGAGCAACGCCAGCCGCGGCCCGTTGCGGCGATGGCGATGGACCGCGGTCAGCGGAGGCGCGGCTCCGGCTAAGCGCTCCTGCCGGATGCGCCGGCCCAGCCAGCCCTGGTAGTAAAAAAGGAGCAGCAGGCCGCCGTGGAAAATTCCGTGACCCAGGGCCAGCCAGGGGATCAGTTGGCGGAGGGCTTGGGGAAGCTCCTGCCCGATGGGGATCATGGCCGCAAGACCTCCGTCCTATTCCACCACTTCAAGGATTCCGTGCATCCCCCGTTCCTTGTGGCTGGCAAAGAAGAGAAAGCGCTTGCTGCATTCAAAGGGATATTGGCCGGACCTGGTGGGGGTAAAGCGGATGGTTACCGGCTCGCGGCCCAGCTTTTCGGCAAAATCGATTCCCGCCTCGGGTGCCTGGAGGACGATATCGTGCGGGGTGATGCCGCCTTCGCTCCTGACCTGCAGCTCCACCGGCACGTTGACCTTGACCACGATGACAGCGGGATCGAAGTAATACCCCCCGCCGACCACCTCCACCCGCTGGACTCCGTCGGGATCGACCGGCGCCACATAACGCCGCACTTCATCCTGAGCCAGGACCGCCCCGGCGCTGAACAGAACCAGCAGACAAGCAATCAATAATCCGCGCATCTTCCCGCCCTCCTCTTTTAGTATGTCTGGATCGCCAACCAAAACCGCAGGGCTTCCCCGTCCAGAAAAGCCCCTGCGATTATGAAAGCATAACAGCGGCCGAGGGTCAAGCGGGCAGCCCCCGTTTCTCCCCGGCCCTGTATCCCGGCCCAGACGAACCTTAGATGGGGGGCGCGATGGTCACCAGGATCCGCATGTCGGTGGTGGCCCTCACCCCATGGGGTTCGCTGATCTCGCTGACCAGGATGTCCCCGGTTTCAGCGACCATGCTGCTGTCGTCGGCCCCGAGAAACTCGCCGCTGCCGGCAATGACCTGGATGGTCAACTGGCCTTCGGCGGGATGGGAATGGACCGGGAAGAGCTGGCCGGCCTTGAGATTGAAGTTGAGTACCCGGAAGTAGGCGGAATCGTGGAGGAGAAAACGTTTGAAGGTTTTCTCGTCAAACTGGTTGCTGGCACTGAGGGAAAGTTTTTTCATGGTATTATCCTCCTTGATTTTTGGTGATGATAACACCTTGGCGAACCTGCCGCCTTGATTTGAGTCAAGGCGGCAGGCCGAAAGCGGCCGTTGCCGGGAGGAAAAGCGGGCCGGCGAATGTCTAGGAAAAATAGGCGGCGATGGCCTCAACCAGCCCGGGGATGGTATGGGTTGCCGGCTGAATATCCACCGTCAGGCCGGCCTTGGCGGCTGTGGCAGCGGTGATCGGGCCGATGGCGGCGATTTTGACCCCGGCCAGCAGGGAAGCGAGTTCCTCGGTCCCCAGCCCCAGCAGGTCGATAAAATTAGTCACGGTGGAAGAGCTGGTAAAGGTGATCAGGTCGATTTTCTTCTCCTCCAGGGCTTGCCGGATGTCCGCGGCCATTGCCGGGCGCACGTTGCGATATACGGGAGCAATATCAACTTCGGCCCCGCCCTGCTGCAGGCTTTGCGGCAGGACATCCCGGGCCTTGAGCGCCCGGGGCAGGAGAATTTTCCGGCCCTGAACTCCCTGGCTCAGCAGGGCCTCGGCCAGACCCTCGGCGGTGAATTTTTCCGGCAGCAGATCGGCCCTGATGCCGTGGCTGAGGAGGCTGGCGGCAGTGGCGGTCCCCACCGCCGCGATTCTGGGGCCCTGCAGGCGGCGGCTATCCCCTCCCAGGGCCGCCAGGCGGCGGAAGAAAAAAGCCACCGCGTTGGGGCTGGTAAAGAGGAGCCAATGGTAATCAGCGATTCGGGCCAGGGCCTGGTCCAACGGGCCCCAATCCTCCGGATCCTCCAGGGCGATGGTGGCCCCCTCCAGGCAGGCGGCCCCCAGGTCTTCCAGGCTCTGGACCAGTTCGCTGGCCTGTTCCCGGCTGCGGGTAACCAGGATCCGTTTGCCGAAAAGGGGCCGCTGCTCGTACCAGTTGATGGTATCGCGCAGGCTGACCACCTCCCCCACCACCACCAGGGCGGGTGGGGTTATCTGGGCCTCGCGGACCACCTCGGTGATATTGGCCAGGGTGCCGACCACCGAGCGCTGTTCAGGGGTGGAAGCCCAGCGGACCACCGCCACCGGGGTTTGGGGGTCGCGGCCGTGGCGGATCAGGTTGGCGCTGATGCTGGGCAGGTTTTTGATCCCCATGTAGAAGACGATGGTTCCCACCCCGGTGGCCAGCTTGTCCCAGGCGATCCGGCTTTCGGCCTTGCCCGGCTCCTCGTGGCCGGTGACGAAGGCCACCGAGGAGGTAAAGCGGCGGTGGGTGATGGGAACCCCGGCATAGGTGGCGGCGGCGCTGGCCGAGGTTACCCCCGGCACCGCCTCAAAGGAGATGCCGTAGCGGACCAGTTCTTCGAGTTCCTCGCCGCCCCGGCCGAAAATAAAGGGATCGCCCCCCTTGAGCCGGACCACGATGCGGCCGGCCCGGGCATGATCCACCAGCATCTGGTTGATTTCGTCCTGGCTGTGGGTATGGGTGCTGCCGCCCTTTTTGCCGGCATAAATAAAAATGGCATCCTTGGGGGCATGGGCCAGCAGCTTCTTGTTGGCCAGGTAATCGTAGACCACCACCTCGGCCTGGCTCAGCAGGCGCTTGCCCTTGACCGTGATCAGTTCGGGATCGCCCGGCCCGGCGCCGATCAGATAAACCTTGCCTTTTTTCTCCATCTTCGCTTCCGCCGTTTATACGTATCTATTTTTAAAAAATTATTTTTTTCAATCCTGATCAACATCACCCCCGGAGCGCCGCGACTGCTGGCCGGCGGCCTTGCCGGCTCCGCGCTCCGGCTTGCGGAGGCCCGTCGGTCGCCGGGCCGCTTTTGCTCACGGCCCGGTTAACGGCTTTGACCCGGCCAACAAAAAAACCGGGGGACACCTTGCCGCCTGCCCCCCGGAAACCGCAACCAAACCCGGCCCAAACCGGGACTCTCCGGTTCCGGCTGCTCTATTTGCCGGTTGCTCTATTTGATGGAAGCCCCGTAAACTTCTTCCAGAATTTCCCGGCCGCCCATGGCCAGGAGTTCCTCGGCCAGCTGCAGGCCGATGGCGACGGCATCGGCCGCCGGTCCGCGGCGCACCGCCTTGAGTAGCCGGCTGCCATCCACCGGGGCGATCAGGCCGGTCATGGTCAGGGTGTCGCCCTCCAGGGTGGCGAAACCGGCCAGCGGAACCTGGCAGCCTCCTTCCAGCCGGGCCAGGTAGCTGCGTTCGGCCCGCACCGCCAGGGTGGTTTCCCGGTGGCTCATGAAGGAGAGCATTTGCAGCAGATCCTCATCACTGCGCCGCAACTCGATCCCCACCGCCCCCTGGGCCACCGCCGGCAACATTTCCTCGGCCTGGAAGCAGAAGGTGGCCCGATGAAAAAGGTTAAGCCGATTGAGCCCGGCGGCGGCCAGGATGATCGCGTCATACCTGCCCTCATCGAGCTTGCGCAGGCGGGTATCCAGATTGCCCCGCAGATCCTCGATCTTCAGGTCGGGCCGCAGGCTGGCCAGCTGGGCCTTGCGCCGCAGACTGCTGGTCCCCACCGTGGCCCCGGTCGGCATCTCGGCCAGGCTCCGGTACTTGGTGGCGATAAAGGCATCCATGGGGTTTTCCCGCTGGGTGATGATCCCGATATGGAGACCATCAGGCAGTTCGGCGGGCACATCCTTCATGCTGTGTACGGCGATATCGACCTCCCGGCTCAGCAGGGCCTCCTCTATTTCCTTGACGAAGAGCCCCTTGCCGCCCACCTTGGCCAGGGGCACATCGACGATCTTGTCCCCCTTGGTGATGATCTTGACCAGTTCCACCGTGCACTGGGGATATTCGGCCTCGATCCGACCCTTGATCCAGTTGGACTGGGCCAGGGCCAGCATACTGGCCCGGGTGCCGATACGGATGGTTTTCTGCATGATGATGTCCTTGTGTGTTATGCCCACCAAACCTTTGCAATTGACAGGCCGGGCCCTCCCCTGAACGGATCGGATCCCTTAACGATTTATTTGAAGCTTGGTGGTGGACCTGGCGGCCCTTTTTATTCAATTTTGGTGAAGGCCATCCTGTTGGCCTTGCAGACCGGGCACTTTTCCGGCGGGGCGGGTCCGGCTTCGGTATGACCGCAAACCCCGCAGACGTAGTAGTCGGTGGCCGGCAGATTATCGAGATTTACCAGGGCCTGACGATAAAGTTCGGCGTGGGTTTTTTCCACTTGGTTGGCGAAGGTGAAAGATTGTTCCGCCGCCTTGTTCCCTTCGGCCTTGGCGATTTCAATCATCGGCGGATACATGACTTCGAACTCATGGGTTTCGCCTTCCATGGCCGCTCGCAGGTTTTCCCGGGTACCACCGATCGCCTTGAGGGCCCGCAGATGGGCGTGGGCATGAACGGTTTCGGCGTGGGCGGCGGCCCGGAACAGTTTGGCCACCTGGGAATATCCTTCTCTTTCGGCCTTGTTGGCAAAGGCCAGGTATTTCCGGTTGGCCTGGGATTCCCCGGCAAAAGCGGCCCACAAATTTTCTTCCGTCTTGCTCATGACATAAACCTCCTGGTATGATTGCGCAAAGGCCCGGCATCCCCGGCGCCAACCGTGATTGGCCGGGTCTGGCGGCGGAGCTCCTGGTTCGGGAATACTCCGGGCGGAAAATATCGCAAGATAGTTGCTACGGCGCCGGATTGCAAGCACAAGCAAGGAAAATTTAACCGATGCGTCTGTTGTCGCTGATCGCCCCCACCCTGGTCCTCCTGCTTGGCCTCCTGCTGCCCCGGCCCGCCATCGCCGTCCTGCCGGCGGAAGTATTCGCCGGCGGCGGTTACCTGGTCAGCCAGAACGAGCGGGTTATTCTGGCCCAGAACCCGGCCGGTCTGCTGATTCCTGCCAGTACCTGGAAAATCGCCACCGCCCTGATGGCCCTGGAGCAGTTGGGGCCTGATTTTCGTTACCAGACCCATTTCCATCTCGCCGGCAACAGGCTTTATATCAAGGGATTTGGCGATCCCGGCCTGGTTTCGGAGGAAGTGGCGGCGATCGCCGGCCAGCTGGCCGACCGGGGGCTGCGGGAAGTCGGGGACCTGGTGCTGGACGATTCTTTTTTTCAGCTTGAACAGCCCGGTCCCGACGGGTCCGGGGGCTCGCTGCGTTCCTATGACGCCGCCAACGACGCCCTGGCGGTCAACTTCAACACCATCAAGATCGAAGTCCAGGCCGACGGCCGAGTGATTTCGGCGGAGCCCCAGACCCCCACCCTGCCGATCATGCAAACCATGGCCGCGGACCGGCCGGCCGGGATTCACCGGCTCAATGTCTCCCAGGACCGGGAGCGCAGCCGGCGCTACAGCGGCGAGCTTTTCAAGCACCTGCTCGCCGAGCAAGGCATCGTGGTGCACGGCGAGATCCGGGCCGGGCTCACCCCCGCCGATGCCCCCCTGCTATACCGCCACCAATCTTCCCGAACCCTGGCCGACACGGTGCGGGAAATGCTGCTTTATTCCAATAATTTTATCGCCAACCAGCTTTATTTGACCTGCGGAGCCCAAACGGCGGGGGCTCCGGCCACCTGGGAAAAAGGTCGCCTGGGCCTGGAGGATTTCCTGGACCGGATTGGTCTGGCCCCGGGCAGCTTCATCGTGGCCGAAGGCTCGGGTCTGAGCCGGGCCAACCGGATTTCCCCCGCCTCCCTGGGGTTGGTGCTGGAGCGTTTCCGGCCTTATGCCGAGTTGCTTCCCTTCTGGCAGGGGCGCCTGGTCAAATCGGGAACCCTGCAGGGAGTTTACGCCTATGCCGGCTTTTTTCGCCGGGACCGGGAGCTCGATCCTTTCGTAGTAATTCTCAATCAACCCGCCAATACCCGCGACCGGGCCCTGGATCTGCTGGAAGAACAGTGGCTGCTGATTCAGGCAACGGCGGGCTTCAAGCCGGATTCCGGACCCGGTCATTAAGCAGCAGGGTAATGGTTTCCAGGTGGTGGGTCTGGGGGAACATGTCCACCAGGCGCATGGCCGCGACCCGGTAACCCCGGGCCGCCAGATGGCCCAGATCGCGGACCATGGTGGCCGGATCACAGGAGATCATGGCTATGCGGGGCGGCAGCGGCTCGGCCAGGGAGCGGACCAGGTCCAGGCAGCCGGTCCGGGGCGGGTCGAGGAGCAGGATGTCCGGCCGGATGCCGGCGGCAACCAGGTCGGCCAGGCCTTGCCGGGCCTGGGCCCGGCTGAAACGGCAATTGGCAATGCCGTTGGCGGCCGCATTGCGCCGGGCTCCGCGGATGGCGGCGGCCTGCAGGTCCACCCCGTAAACCTCTCTGACCCGCAGGGCCAAGGGTAAAGAGAAATTGCCCATCCCGCAGTGGAGATCGGCCAGGATCTCATCGCCGCCAGGCTTGAGCAGCTCGAGCAACAGGCGCAGCAGCTGCCGGTTCTGCTCTTCGTTGACCTGGCTGAAGCCGGCAGGTTCAACCCCCAGGGTCAGAGAACTCCCGGCCAGTTCGGCGGGCAGGACATAGTGGAGCCGCAACTGATCCGGCTCACGGCGGCCTTCGGGGCCGGCCTGACGATCAAAAAAAGGGCCGGCCGCGTGATCGGCCGGCAGAAAGCCCAAGCCCTTGAGGACGGACAACTCCCGGCAAAGCCGCCAGGCCGCCTGCCGCTCCGCCGGACGCGGCCGGCGGCGATGGTGCAGAAGCAGAACCACCTGGCGGCTGGCGGGATCCAGGCTGATTTCCAGGGCCGTGCACTGGCCGGCCAGCAGGCGCCAGCCGGCATGATCGCGCAAGGCCGCCCAGGCCGCGTTGATTTCCGGCCGGGCCAGCAGGCAGGCCTCGACTTCCTGCAATTGGTGGGAACCGGTCCGAAAAAAACCGGTCCGGCCCTCCTCGACCTGCAGGCGGATCCGCTGCCGGTAGTGGAATTCGGCCGTAGCCGCCAGGGGAAACGCCAAAACCGGCAGCACCGCGGCGCCAAGACCGCTGCGCTGCAGCAGCTCGGCGAGAATTTCCTGTTTGCGCGCCACCTGGCTGGGATAGTCGGCATGCTGCAGATCGCAGCCGCCGCAACGGCCATACCAGGGACAGGGTGGCGACCGGCGTTCGGGAGCCGGGGTTAACAGCTCCTTGACTTCGGCTTCCAGGTGGCGGCGATGGCGGCGGCGCACGCCAACCCGCACCATTTCCCCCGGCAGGACCTGCGGCACCAGGACCGTGCAGCCGTCGGCGAGCCGCCCCAGCCCCAACCCGCCGGCCACGATTTTTTCAATGGTGACCGTTAATTCCCGGGCAGCCGACCCGCTCAATAATGCTGGTCCGCGTAATTGAGCCAACCGCCGGCGGCCACCAGTTTGCGGTCGAACTCATTGAGGGTGAAGGAAAATTCGGCCTCGCGCTCCCCCCGGGCCTTGATCTTGCCCCCGGCCAGGTCCACTTCGATCTCCACCTCTCCGCCGAGGCTGAAAAGGGTGTCGATATCGGCGGCCGGCAGTTCAATGGCCAGCATGCCGCAGTTATACATGTTCTGGCGGAATATGCGGGCGAAGCTCTGGGCGATCACCGTATTGATATCGTTGACCTCAAAAACCCAGACCGCGTGTTCCCGCGAGGAGCCGCAGCCGAAGTTGGCCCGGCTGACGATGACCTTTTTGCCGGCCAGATCGCGGGCCGGATCGAAGCCGCCCAGCTTGAGATCCTCCAGCACGTAGGGCTGCAAAGCAATCTTGGTGTTTTCGGTCAAATATTTGGCCGGAATGATTTCATCGGTATTGATATCGCTGCGATCAAGAAAAAGGGCCTGACCTCCGAATTTCTTCATTGCTTTAACTCCTTCTCAGATCAAAATATGAAGATCGGGCCGGAACGGCCGGACCCGATTCGGCGCCGGCCTCCCTGCCCGTTCATGCCCAATGGCTTGGAGGGTCGAATTTCCGCCGGGCCGCCAGAGCCTGGTGCCCCCCGTTGCGCCCGTTTTGAGCGCCCTAAGAGGCGACGCCGGCGGCCTGCTGGCCGATAAACAGGCGCGGGTCGGTGATATGCCCGGCCACGGCGGCGGCGGCGGCGGCCAGGGGACTCATCAGGTGGACGATCCCCCCTTTGCCCATCCGGCCGTTGAAGTTGCGATTGGTGGTGGAGGCACAGATCTCGCCCTCGGCCAGGACCCCGCTGCTCATCCCCAGGCAGGCCCCGCAGGTGGGATTGGTGACACAGAATCCTGCTTCCTGGAAAATCTTCAGCAGGCCCTCTTCCAGGGCCAGGGAATACACCTTGGGGGTGGCCGGCGCCAGAATCGCCCGGACCTGGTCCGAGATTTTCCGCCCCTTGAGGACCCGGGCCGCTTCCCGCAGATCCTCGATCCGCCCGTTGGTGCAGGAACCGATATAGACCTGATCCACCGGAACCCCTTCCATCTCGGTGATATCCTTGACTTCGTCGGGCTTGAAGCCGAAGGTGACCTGGGGAACCAGGCCGGAAACGTCAAAATGGAGTTCCTGCTCGTAAACGGCGTCGGCATCGGAGTGCCATTTTTTGAATGCGGCCACTGCCTCCTCGATGGAGTCATAATCGTCCTGGATAAAAGGCCAGAGATACTCGGCCGTGGTCCGGTCCGGCAAGCAGATGCCACAGGTGGCGCCGGCCTCGATGGCCATGTTGCAGATGGTCATCCGCGCTTCCATGCTCATTTCATCCACCACCGGACCAACGAACTCGATCACCCGGTCGGTGGCCCCATTGACCGTGATTTCCTTGATGATATGCAGAATCACGTCCTTGGCGTAAACCCCGGCCGACAACTGGCCGGTGATGGTGATCCGAATGGTTTTGGGCAGGCGAAAGGAACAGACCCCTTTCAAGATCCCCACTTCCAGGTCGGTGGTCCCCACTCCGGCGGCGAATGCGCCGAAAGCTCCGTGGGTACAGGTGTGGGAATCGCCCATGATCACCGTGTAACCGGGCCGGATAAAGCCCTTTTCCGGAAAAAGGGCATGGCAGACCCCGTTGCGGCCGATATCGAAAAAGTCCCGGATCTTGTGGCGCCGGGCCCAGTCCCGGATGATTTTACCCTGGGTGGCGGTCTTGGAGTCCTTGGCCGGGGTGACATGGTCGATCACCGCCTTGATCTTGTCGGGATCGAAAACCCGGTCCATCCCCCGGGCCTCCAAGTCGGTGATGGCGATCGGGGTCGTGATTTCATGGCACATCACCACGTCCAGATCGAGAATCATGTTCTCCGGCGTGGGAGTATCGCGGCGATGGGCGGCGAAGATTTTCTCAACAATGGTCTGTCCCATTTATTCCTCCATCTAAAGCGTGGGAATGGTTGGTCGCAATGTCAGTTCCCGGTCCCGGGCCGGACCTGCACCGGCCCGGCTTGAAACGGGGCGCACAATGGCCTCTTATTACCCATAAAGCCCGAGATTGGCAACCGCTAAGCAGCGGCCGAATGTTAAACGCACAACAAGATTGACCATTACCGCCGGAGCCATTACCATACTTAGCATTATCAAGGCACTTTGAACGGAATTCCGATCCGAGCCAGATTACCCCAGCCCAGAGCAGGTTTTCATGGTCGCCAAAAAACGGACAGCCGCCGCCGGCCCGAGTAGCAGCAAACCCCGCTCCGCCGATCTCGAACTGCTCTACGCCGTCACCAGGGAAGAGTATGGCCGAATTCATCCCCGCCTGAAAAAAATGCTGCAGGACGTGGCCGATCTCTATGCCGGCCGCTGGCCCAGCCATGAGGCCTGCGAGGTCGCCTATCACGATTTTTCCCATGCCGTGGACGCGGCGGTGGCCGTGGCCAGGATCGCGGCCGGCTGGAACCGGGCCCACCCCGCCAATAAATTTGACGAAGAGTTGTACTGCGCCGCCGTGGCGGCGGGGATTTTCCATGACTCCGGTTACATTAAGGACAAGGGCGACCGGGAGGGCCAGGGCGGCAAACTTACCGATACCCATGTGCAGAGGGGAATGGAGCTGGCGGAAAATTATCTCCGCCAGGCCGGCTGGCCCGAGCGGGCCGCCGTCTTCGTCCCGGCCGCCATGGCCTTTACCGACTATCAGAACGAACGGGACCTGGACCATCTTTTTCGCGATGAACAGGAGCTGGCCGCCGCCCGGATGATTCCCACCGCCGATCTGATCGCCCAGATCGCCGACAGCCGTTATATCGAAAAAATAGACGGCCTTTTCACTGAATTTTCAGAGATGTACGAACACCTGGCCCAGAATGGCACCCCGGGGGGCCGGACCCAGATTTATCAGTCGGCCCAGGAAATTCGGGACGGCATCATCGATTTTTATGAACAGTTCGTGGCCCCCCGCCTGGCCAAATTCGGTCACATGGATCACTACCTGACCGTTTATTTCGGGGCCGGCCGCAATCCCTACCATGAGAACATCGCCGCCAATCTTTCCAGCCACCTGCTCGGTTCCCGCTACCAGTGGCACCGCCTGGGGGACGTTCTCAAGGGCTTGGGTTTGATCAACGACCGCCAGCTGCTCGGGGCCCTGGAACGGCAAAGACAGGTCCGTAATTCGGGAGCATTAAAGCCGGACGCGGACCAGCTCAAGGCAACCATGCTGCTGCAGTGGCTGAATGCCCAGACCACCGGCGACAACCTGGGCGACATGCTCCTGGAGATGGATGCGGTGCAGCCCACCGCGTTGGCCCATGGCCTTTTGCAGCAAAACCTGCCGGACCAGTTGCTGGAGAATCTGGACACCATCGAGCTGCGGACCCTGCTGCAGATCAGCGTCATGGCCCAGCACCTGGGCCGGGGCCCCTGGATGCTGGTCAAGATTATGGAGTTGCTCAACCAGCTGCTCAGTTGCGAAAACGGTTCCATCATGCTGGCCACCCCGAACCGCAACGAGATGCTGATCGCCTCCCCCGGGGGGCCCCGGGCCGGACGTTTTGGGAGCCGCAGCGTCCCGGTGGACAAAGGTCTGGCCGGTTGGGTCTACAGCAACGACAAACCGGCCATCGCCGCCAACGTCCTCAGCGACCAGCGTTTCGACAGCACCGTCGACGCCGGCCTGAACTCCGCCACCCGCTCGCTGCTGGCCGTCCCCCTGCGGGTTAACGGAACCTGCCTCGGGGTCTTGGAAGCGGTCAATAAAACCAACGGCAGTTTCAATGAACATGACCTGCAGATCCTTACCGTGATCGCCAACCTGATCGCCACCGCCCTCAGCGAAGTGTCCATGCCCGAAAAAAAAGAGTAACCTCCCGCCGTCGCTACAGCCTGGCCTCAACAGACCTGAACAAAACTGCCGGGTTCACCCCAGTGACGCCACCCCTTCCCGGTGGGAAAATCCTGGGCAAACTCGACCTTTCTTAACGTTCATCAACGAAAAAGGCGGCCTCTCCCCAGCTAAGGAGAAGGCCGCCTTGAAGCAAAAGCTGCTCTTGACTGCTTTTGCTTAAAGCTTGGGCAGGTTTTTGGTGGCCTCGGCGATGGCGGCATCGGGCAGTTCGTAGTTCTCCAGCTGGCCGGCAAAGTATTTTTCATAGCTGGAGAGGTCCAGCAGGCCGTGACCGGAGAGGTTGAACAGAATGGTCTGGGGCCGGTTGGGCTCACGGGTGGCCTCGATGATCGCCGCCCGGATCGCGTGGCATGATTCCGGCGCCGGGATAATCCCCTCGGTGCGGGCGAAGAGGGTGCCGGCCTCGAAACACTCCAGCTGGTGGAGAGCCACCGCTTCCATCAGGTTTTCCCGCATCAGGGCGCTGATTACCGGAGCCATGCCGTGATAACGCAGGCCTCCGGCGTGAATTCCCGGCGGCATGAAGTTGTGGCCCAGAGTGTACATGTAAAGCAAAGGAGTACGCTGGGAAACATCGCCGAAATCGTAGGCGCAACTGCCCTTGGTCAAGGTCGGGCAGGAGGTGGGCTCCACCCCCAGCAGACGCAGCTTGCGCCCTTCCAGCTTGTCGGGAACGAAGGGAGCGGCCAGACCGGCGAAGTTGGAGCCGCCGCCGCAACAGCCAATGATCACGTCGGGATAATCTCCCACCATGGCCAACTGCTTCTTGGCCTCCAGGCCGATCACCGACTGGTGGAGGCAGACATGGTTCAAAACCGAGCCCAGGGCGTACTTGGTGTCATCCCGGGAAACTGCGTCTTCCAGGGCTTCGCTGATGGCGATTCCCAAAGAGCCGTCAGTATCGGGAGTCCGGGCCAGAATTTCCCGGCCGGTGGGGGTGTCGGGGCTGGGGCTGGCGACGATCTCGGCCCCGTATGCGTTCATCATCACCTTGCGGTAAGGCTTCTGGTCGTAGGAAACCCGAACCATGTAAACCTTGCAATCCAGGCCGAACTTTTGGGCGGCGAAGGAAAGAGCGCAACCCCATTGGCCGGCGCCGGTTTCAGTGGCCAGGCGCTTGACCCCTTCCCGTTTGTTGTAGTAGGCCTGGGCCACGGCGCTGTTGGTCTTGTGGCTGCCGGAGGGCGAGACCCCTTCGTATTTGTAATAAATTTTGGCCTTGGTCCCCAAGGCCTCTTCGAGGAAGGTTGCCCGGATCAGGGGTGAAGGCCGCCAGATTTGCCAGATATCGAGAATTTCCTCGGGAATATCGATCCATCTCTCCCCGCTCATCTCCTGCTCGAGCAAACCCATGGGGAAGATGGCCCCCATCTTGTCGGGGCCGATGGGTTGACCGGTGGCCGGATCCAGTGGCGGTGCCAGGCCGTTGGGAATGTCGGCGATTACGTTGTACCAACGGTTGATCTGCTGGTCGGCGGGCAAATCGATATGCTTCTGTCTCATGGGGTAATCCTTTGTCCGAAAAATTTAACTGTTCAGCCCAATTTCCCAACTGCTGGAGCAACTTTCCCAACTGACGGCCAACTCGTCCCTGGTCCCGGGCCCGGGTCAAGATGAGGCGAAACGGGGCTTTCAGAGTTGGCCTAAACGCGCTGGCAACCTAAAAAACCAACGAGGAAAAAGCAATCTTGGATAATTAGCATTTCGCCGGCGAAAATAAAAGAATAAAACATCTTCGCCAACCGGCTGGACCGAGAAAAATGGATTTTATTGGCCTGGGGCCTGCCCTGAAGGCTTGGCTGGCAAGCCCTGGCGGTCAATCTCGACCGGCTTGCGCGGGAGGAAGAGCACTTGCGTTGTCGCCGGGAAAAGATTAAATATTTGATAACCAACTGCAAAAAGGAGATAAAGGCGATGGGGGCGGGGAAAAAAGAGCATAAGAGCAAAGAGAGTGACAACAGTCTCTGCAAAATGATTAAAAACGGCCTGTTGCAGAATAGCCCCCAGGCCTATAAAGATCTGATCGCCAACGGCAGCTATTACTGCCGCAAATGCGGACGGGTGGCGGTCAGCGAAAAAAACCTCTGCAAGGCCGAGTCCCTGTGAGACCGGCAAGGGGAGCAAATTTAGCCCTGACTCATAACCAGGGCCGACCCAGCGTTCCCCAACCAGGAAGGCCATGACCTATCTTGAACTTCGGCAAGCACTGGAGATTTTCGGCCTCGGCGAACAGGCAACCCTGGCCGAAATCAAGCAACGCCACCGGGAACTGGTAAAACGTTATCACCCGGACAGTGGCGGTCCCCGGGAGCGCCATGATAATCCACCGGCCCCCGCCACCACCGGTGAAGCGCAGAGCGTCCCCGGCGGCGACCAGGCTCTGATCCGGCGGATCAACGCCGCTTATCGGATTCTCACCGACTACGTTAACAGTTACAGCTTCTCCTTCAGCCAGGAGGAATTTTTCCGTCAGAATCCGGAAGCGCGCCTCCACCACCAGTTCGACCAGGATCCCATCTGGGGCCCGGGGGACGGCAGGCCATAACGGGGGCGTCCCGGGGCTGGTCTTTATTGCTTGCCGGGATGGTCGTAAAAGAGCATCCTGCCGCTGGCCGGCGCTATTTCCTGCCAGCTGATGAGGTCGGGAAACTCCAGGGCCACCAGGCCGCAGGGCGGGATAGTATGCAGGCGCTCCCCGCTCAGCCATTCGGCGAGGATGGTGATGAAAGGGTTGTGGCCGACCAGCAGGGCGCGGGCGCTATCTTCCTGCAGGCCGCGCAGAATGGTGACCAGTCCCTCCAGGTCGGTGGTGTAAATCTCCTCATCAAAGGCGATGTTTGCCGCGGAACAACCCAAGGCTTGCGCAAAAATCGCCGCGGTCTCGCGGGTCCGGGTGGCCGGGCTGGCCACCAGCACTTCGGGCCAAAAGGCATAATCGCGCAGGCGCCGGGCCATCAGCGCGGCATCCTCCCTGCCCTGCGGGTCAAGCGGTCGCTCAAAATCGCTTGCCACCCCACTCTTCCAGCCCGCCCGGGCATGGCGCACCAAACACAAGCTTTTCATTCCGCAGTTCCATTTTTACGTTTATCCCCGGTGGCCGACCATGAGGCCGCCTTCTGATCTATTTTTGTGCCAGGCCCTTACCTGGCTTGCAGAACCCCCCACTCGGTCAGACGCTGGCGGGCGTAACCGGCCTGGCCGCCTTCACGCACCTGCTGGAGGTACTGCAGGTACTCCCGGGCCGCCGCCTGGTTCCGGCCCATGTTTTCCAGGGCCACCCCTTTGAGGAAAGTAGTATTGGGGTTACCCGGCAGCCTTTGCTCATATTCGTTGAAGTGCCGCAAGGCGGCTTCATGTTGACCCAGGCTGAGGCGCGTGATGCCGGCCAGCTGCAAAGCCTGGGGTTCGCCGGGATAGACTCGGCGGGCCGCATCGGCATAGCTGACGGCCTCTTGCTTCCTGCCCAGCCCGAACTGGCAGCGGGACATCAGGATCAGTCCGGTATAGTCTTCGGGGGCCAGGCCAAGGGCCTTTTTGAAATGGGGCTCCGCCCCGGCAAATTTTTCCCGGGCCATTTCTTTTTCTCCGGCCCGCTGTTCTTCAATGGCGGGCTTGAGCCGTCGCAGGGCCGCGGTTTGATCCTGGTAGCGTTGCCGATTCCGCGGCTGTTGCCGGTAATCCTGATACGAACCGGCCATCATATTTTCGGCGGTGGCCATCCTTTCGCTGGTCAGGGGGTGGGTGGCAAACATCAATTCCAGGGCGTTGGGATCCCGCCGGGACTGCTCCATCAGCATCCGGTGCAGATCCACCATCCCGGCGGGATTCTGTCCGGCCCGAGCGGCATACTCCATCCCCAGGTGGTCGGCTTCCCGCTCGTTTTCCCGGCTGTAATGGGCCAGCAGGGCCCCGGCGCTGATTCCGCCGAGGGTCTGGACCAGGGGGGCCAAACCCTGGCGATCTTCGCTGGAACCGGCCGCCACCGTTGCCCCGACCAACGCCAGCTGGGCGAGAAAGCCCCTGGTCATCTGTTGGGCGGTATGACGGGCATTGACATGGCCGATTTCATGCCCCAGCAAGGCCGCCAGCTGCGCCTCGTCCTCCATTTCCAGCATAATGCCGCGGGTGACCCCGACGGTTCCGCCGGGAAAGGCGTAAGCATTAATATAGTTGGCGTTAACCACCTGGAAGGAGTAAGGCATGCCGGGGCGGTGGGAATGGCCGGCCAGTTCGTGACCGCGGGCGCTGACGTAGGAGTTCAGGCCGCTGTCCTGGGAAACGCCAAAGTCGGCAGAAAATTGATGGGGGGAGTGTTCGCGATCGACGGCCACCTCCTGCCCTTCGGAAAAAAGCAGCAACTGCTGGCGGCCGGTGACCGGGTTGACGGCGCAGCCGCCCAGGGTTGCCGAGGCGGCGGAAACGGACATCAGGGCAAGAAAATCACGGCGACTAAGGCGATTTTGCCGACCGCGGCGACGAGGGGGGATTTTCATGGCAACCTCCTGGCCAGGCTCAAGGGGTAAGTTCGAGGAGATAATAAAAACCGCACCTTGCCTATTTCTGTGACTCTCGAACCCCGGGCCTTGTTCCCGCTAAGTGGCTTACCGGAACAATATCCGGCAGAAACGGCGCTTGCCGACTTTGAGCAATATTTCCCCGCTGGGCGGGATCATAGCTTCGATATCGGTAATTTTTTCCCCGTTGACGCTGACCGCCTGCTGGCCCATCAGGCGCCGGGCCTCTCCGGTGCCTTTGACCAAGCCGGCCTCGCAGAGCAGGCGGGGCAGCCAGAGGGGGTCGCCGCCGGCGGCCAGGGTAACTTCCGGAATATCGGTCGGAATTTCATGCTGTTTGAAGACCTTGTCGAAATTTTCCGCGGCCCGGGCGGCGGCGGCCTGATCATGGAAGCGGGCGGTCAACTCCCGGGCCAGTTGCTGCTTTACGGCCTTGGGATGAACCCGGCCGGCGGCCATCTCCTCCTTGAGCGCCCTGATTTCCGCCGCCGGCAAGTCGCTGAGCAACTCGTAATAACGAAACATCAAATCATCGGACATCGACATGGTTTTGCCGTAGATATCCTCGGCGTTTTCACATATCCCGATGTAGTTGCCCAACGATTTACTCATTTTGTTGACTCCGTCCAGCCCTTCCAGCAGCGGCATGGTAATCACCACCTGGGGCTCCTGGCCCCAGACCCGCTGAAGATCACGGCCCATCAGCAGGTTGAAAAGCTGGTCGGTTCCCCCCAGTTCGACATCCGCCGCCAGGGCCACCGAATCATATCCCTGGATCAGGGGGTATAGAAACTCATGGATGCCGATGGGCTTCTCGCCGGCGAACCGCTGCTTGAAGTCCTCTCGTTCCAGCATCCGGGCCACCGTGAGCTGGGCTGAAAGCTTGATAAAATCCCGCGAAGAAAGATCGTTGAGCCAGGCCGAATTGAAAACCACCCGGGTCTTGGCCGGGTCCAGAATCTTGAAAACCTGCTCCTTGTAGGTCTCGGCGTTGCGGGCCACATCATCGGCGGAAAGGGGTTTGCGGGTTTCAGACTTGCCGGTGGGATCGCCGATCATCCCGGTGAAGTCCCCGATCAGGAAGCAGATTTCGTGGCCCAGGTCCTGGAAATGCTTCAGCTTCTGGATAAGTACGGTATGGCCCAGGTGCAGGTCCGGCGCGGTGGGATCAAACCCGGCCTTGACCTTGAGGGGGATGCCGCTTTCCTGAGCCTTGATCAACTTTTTTTTCAGATCCTCGGGGGAAACAACCTGCACCGCTCCCCGGGTCAGATATGCCACCTGTTGGTCAATATTCATCGATTCGCCGCTGTTTACTTGTTCAGTTTGCTTTTCACAGACAATATTCCCGCCGCCCCGGCCCCCAAGGTTGCCCGGGTTTTTGCCAGGGCCCCGGGAGGCAAAAAACCGCCCCCGTTACCGGGCATATTCCACCGTTCGGCTTTCCCGGATCACCGTAACCCGGATCTGGCCGGGATATGTCAGCTCTTCTTCGATTTTTTTAACTATATCCTTGGTCACCACCGCGGCCTCGGCATCGCTGAGCTTGGCGCTGTCGACGATGACCCGGATTTCCCGCCCGGCCTGGATGGCGTATGATTTGTCCACCCCCTTAAACCCGTTGGCAATTTTTTCCAGGTCCTCCAGCCGTTTAACATAGGATTCCAGCATTTCCTTGCGGGCGCCGGGTCGGGCCCCGGAAAGGGCGTCGGCCGACTGGACCAGGATGTCGAGAATGGTATCCGGGGGAATATCTTCATGGTGGGCTCCAATGGCATGGACCACCTCGGCGGTTTCCCCGTATTTCTTGGCCAGATCGGCCCCGATGCTGGCATGGGATCCTTCGACCTCGTGGTCCACCGCCTTGCCGATATCATGGAGCAAACCGGCCCGTTTGGCCTGCTTGACGTTGAGCCCCAGTTCGGCCGCCATGATCCCACAGAGAAAGGCCACTTCCAGGGAATGCTGGAGACAGTTCTGACTGTAGCTGGTCCGGTACTTGAGCCGGCCCAGCAGCTTGATCAACTCGGGATTGACCCCGTGGGCTCCGACATCGAAGGTGGCCTGCTCGCCGGCCTCCCGCATGCCGATCTCCAGCTCCTCGGCCACCTTGTTGACCACCTCCTCGATCCGGGCCGGATGAATCCGGCCGTCGGCGATCAGGCGTTCCAGGGCCAGGCGGGCCACCTCGCGGCGAACCGGATTGAAGCCGGACAGGATGACCGCCTCCGGGGTATCGTCGATGATCACGTCGATTCCCGTGGCTGCCTCGATGGCCCGGATATTGCGTCCTTCCCGGCCGATGATGCGCCCCTTCATCTCATCGCCGGGCAACGGCACCACCGACACCGTTTTTTCGGCCACGTAATCCCCGGCGTAACGGGAAATTGCCAGGGCCAGAATATTTTTGGCCTTGCGGTCGGCCTTCATCTTCATTTCATTTTCAATCCGGACCACCGCCTTGGCCGCTTCCATCCGGGCCTCGCTTTCGATGCTTTCGATCAACAGCTGCTTGGCCTCATCCCGTGAGATTCCGGCTATTTTCTCCAGTTGGCTGCGCTGCTCTTCGATCAGGCGATCGATGTCCAGGTTGCGATTCTTAAGCTTCTCTTCCTCCCGAACCAGGGCCTGCTCCTTTTTAAGCAGTTCCATCTCCCTTTTGTCGAGCAGATCGATCTTGCGCTCCATCTGATCGAGCTTATTGATCAGGCGTTTTTCCTCTTCGGCCACCTCCTTCTTGCGTTCACGGACATCGTTTTCCGCCTCCTGCTTTACCTTCAGGGCCTCATCGCGGCTCTGCAGAATGGCGTCTTTCTTGATCCGCTCGGCCTCGGCCAGAGCATTCTCAACCAGCTTCCGACCTTGGGCCTCGGCCTCCTCCCGGCGGCTGTCAATGATCAATTTACGCAGGTAAAACCCGACGGCCAGGCCGACGGCCAGCGCTACCAATGCAGCCATCACGGCCACAAATAAGATTTCGGACACGGGAATCCCCCCTTGACTAAGATTAAACAGGCCGAACAAGAGAGGAAAAAGGAAGAAAAACGATAAGGAGCGGGCAATCCGGGGGCGATCAGGTGTCCCGAAAGTGGCTCGCAATCGAGGGCCCGGCGGTTATGCTGTGGCAGCACAGGGATGGCGAGCAACGCCAACCGATGGTAAACCGAACGGAAAATCAGCGGTCTAAGACACCGGTCTCTCTTAAGTTGCCGTCCCTGCCCTCCGTTGCATACTTTTCTAACCCTTGTGCCGCCGGCAGACCCGGGCGTCCGGCCCAGGCCGCCGGAAATCGGGGGAAAGATCAGACGAAAAACGTTCCGGGGAACAACTGCTTCCAGCCTGCCAGCAGGATCTTTTTTGGGGAATCCTAGCTGGTGGAGCCGTGGGCCAAAGATCCGACCGCGCGCCACTCCGCCAACCTGCCGGCAAACCATGCCTCGAATATTACCGGGCGCGACGCCCGACCAGCCGGTCAGCCGCCCCGCAGAAAAACACTTCTTCCTCTCAACAAAAAACAAGAATAAACATATATAAAGCCCACCAAAAGGGCGTTTGCCACAAAAAAATCCCCCGCCTTTGCCGTCTCGAGTCGGTGACATCGAACCTAACAGAGTTAGGTGGGCGCTACCTGCGTTCCTCTTTTAAGGAATTCGGCGGACCGACTTCCTTGCAAGAAACAGCTTGAGGTCACCCTCAATGTCAATGTTGGCTCGAAATTTTTCCGCCCGAAAACGAACAAGGCAGGGGAAAAAGTTATAAGCCTTCGTTGCTCAAATACCCGGCGGTTTCGCGGTTTTCTCGATCTGGGTGGTCAATCGACCAAGCGAGATCTCGACCCGCTGCCGGTACTCTCTGAATTCACGCTTCAGGCGAACATATTGGCCCGCCATGTTCAAACTGGTGAGAATCGCGGCTTTATTGGCCGGCAACACCCGGGAACCTCCCTGGCTGACCTCCTCCAACTGGGTTTTGACCAGGTGGAGAATCTCGTGGACATCCTCTTCGGGGGCGTCAGTATAGAGCGGATATTCCTGGCCCAGTACCTCGAATTTAACCAAGCGTTCCAAGGCCTATCCCTCGGCTAAGTGTTACCAAAAACCACCGTGGTTAGCAATAGCAAACGTTCAGCAACCAGGACTGCCCGACGCAATGGCAGCACCGCTTCATGCCGGCGGAGCAGAGGAGGTCGGCTCGGCTTCGTCCTCATCGGCCCGACCGGTGAAATTGCGTTCCCACTGCTCGATGGAATCAATGAGTCCGCTGACCCGGTGCCGAACCTGTTCCTTTTCTTCCCGCAACCTGGTCAACTCCTCCTGCAGTTCGGCCTTTTCACCGCTGGCCTGGCGCAGTTGCTCCGCCAAACTTTGCTTATCGGCGGCAACCGCATCGAGTTTGCTCAGCAGATTGTTAACAATATTTTCCAGGCGGTTAAGGTTTTCCTCGTGACTCATCGCGTCTACTCTCCCAGAGCAAAAGACAATCCCGTATTGATTGGCAGACAAAACTGAAAAATCAAAGACTTGTCAAACAATATTCATAAAATGGAATAGAGCTTCACTCTACCGTGAGCAATCTCACCGGTCAAGAAATTTTCCAGGCTTCATTTCCCTTTCGCCCACCGGTATCCGACAGCAGGGTTGCTCGGTTCCGGTCCCGTGTTTAGTCATGAGAACTTGCCACAATTGAATGTTCCTGGCCCGGAAGGCGCCGGCGCAGGAGAGCAGGTAGTATTCCCACATGCGCTTGAAGCGTTCGTCGTAGCGGTTGAGCAGCTCGGGCCAGGTCCGCTGGAAATTTTGATTCCAGGCCATCAGGGTGCGATCGTAGTGGGGGCCAAGGTTGTGGATATCCTCGATGACAAAGAGACCCTCGGCCGCCCGGCCAATCTGGGCAATGCTGGGCAACATGCTGTTGGGAAAAATATATTTGTTGATCCAGGGATCACAGCCGCGGCGAGAAATGTTGCTGCCGATGGTATGCAGCAGGAAGATGCCTGCCGGACGCAGGCAGCGGGAGGCCACTTCCATGAAAATACGATAGTTTTTGCGGCCAACATGCTCGAACATGCCCACCGATACGATTTTATCAAAGCAACCCTCGATGGCGCGATAATCACAATCCTGAAAATCCACCGGCAAACCGCGACATATTTCGCGGGCATGTTTAAGCTGCTCCCGGGAAATATTTACCGCGGTCACCCGGCAGCGGTAATGTTGGGCAAAATAGCGGGCCAGCCCTCCCCAACCACAGCCAATGTCCAAAACCCGATCACCGGGCTGGATGTCGAGCTTGGCGGCAATCAAGTCCAGCTTGTTAATTTGGGCTTGCGTCAGGTCATCGTCGCCGTTGACGAAATAAGCACAGCTGTACTGCAGGTTGGGATCGAGCAAGGGCAGGAAGAGGTCATTGCCGAGGTCGTAATGTTGTTCGGCGATTATCCGGGCCCGTACCGCCGATTGCAGGTTGAAGAGGACGGCGGGCAATTCATGCGCCAGGCGAGCGGCCCCACCCTTGACCTTTCGGTGCAGGCCGTTGATCAGCAGGCGGTGGATCATGCCGTCGATCTGTCGGCAATCCCACCAGCCATCCATGTAGGACTCCCCCAGGCCCAGGTTTTTGTCCCGCCAGACCCGGCGGTACCACCTTGAGTCATGCACTTGGAGGTCCCAGGGGTTGGCTCCCCCGACAACGATTCCGCTTTGCTCCAACAAGTTGCGTACAGTTCTGGATATCATGAATTCCCCCCATTACATGATAATCCGTTCTGGTTTCAGCACGATGCTGCCGGTAACCAAAGTATATTTATGCTAGCACGACACCTCTCTGGATGCAATAGATCAATTAGTTCGTCAGATCAATGCTATAGGGGAAAAACCTCATGGTACCAGGGGCAAGCATCGGCTATGGGTCGGCGGAGGATCATTACAGGTTATCAACCTTGATGCAGCAGGCCCCGACTCGAGTCTCTCGAAATCAGACCTGGCTGATACGCCTAAATTGGCAGGGATTTACAGGAGCAAAAAACTTTATCCTGATTCATCACGGCAGGGTTTGGTTTTTTAAGTCACTGAAGGAGGCAACTTCTTCCCCCTCGGCCAGAACGCAGTCATGGAGTTTGACGAAGGAGTTGATCCGACAGCCGGGGGCGATTTTGCTCCGGCCGCTGATCTGAACGTGGGGGTGAATGACCGTATCGGGGCCGATAACCGCTTCCTGGGCCACCAGGGTCGTTTCCGGCTGCATGATGGTGACTCCGCTGAGCATCAGCTCGGTGTTGCGGCGCATTTGCAGGATGGCGTGAGCCCGGGCCAGTTCAACCCGGGAATTGACCCCGAGCAGTTCGTCGGAATCGGGGCAGCAGTAGCGGTGGACCGGCTGGCCGGAGGCCCAGGCGATTTCAACAATATCGGTAAGATACATCTCCCTCTGCCGATTATCCCGGCCGACTTTTGCCAGGGCGGGGAAGAGAAAATCGATCTCGACGCAATAGATGCCGGCATTGACCTCATTGATCAAGCGCTCCTCATCCGAAGCGTCCTTTTCCTCCACGATTCTTGCCAGCCTGCCGGCCCGATCGGTGATGATCCGGCCATATCCGAAGGGTTCGGCCACCCGGGTGGTCATGACGGTCAATTTGTCCCCCCGCTCCCGATGGGCGGCCAGCAGGGCCGCCAGGGTTTGCGGGCGAACCAGGGGGGTATCGCCGCAGAGGATCAGCAGCGTCCCCTCACCCTCCCGCAGGCTGGGAGCAGCGGCTAAAACCGCGTGGGCGGTGCCGTTCTGCTGCTCCTGCAGCACGAATTCCAGCCCCCGACCGGCGAGGACCCCCATCACCTCCTCACGTTGATGACCCACCACCACCTTGGTGGAAGCCGGCTTGAGGGCCGCCACCGCAGCCAAGACATGGACGATCATCGGGGCGAAGAAAATTTCATGGAGCACCTTGGCCTTGGCCGAGCGCATCCGGGTGCCCTTCCCCGCCGCCAGCACCAGAATATGAAGGGGTGAATTATTCATGCTTCTTTTGTTATTTCCTTTCCATAAGTAAGATGCTCTTCCCGCAATCGCCGGATAAACTCCCCGTAGGCCTCAGGACCCTGGCCGTAAGCGTCATAAGACTCGAAAAGCCGCAGGGAACGAACGCCGGTATAACGCAACCATTGCCGGTTGTCCGCCTCACTGCCCCGGGTCATCATCACCATGGTTTCGGGATCCATCTTGGCAAAAATACCGAGCCGGCGGAGTATTCCCTCCGGCAGGCGCTGAACCAGCATGGTAAAAAGCTGGGCGAGCTTGAGAGGGGCGGGAAGGAAAATGCCCCAATGTTTGTTGAGGGCCTGCTTGGACTGTTGAAAAATTTCCTTCCAGGTCAGGGCCTCCGGGCCGGCGGCGGTAAAAACGAGGTGGCGGCTGGCCGGAATCTGCTGGACCAGCCGGACGACTCCGACGGCCAGTTCACGGCAATGGATCGGCTGAATATAGGCCCGGCCAATATAAAAAACCAGGGGGAAAGAGGCAATCCTTTCCAGCAGCAAGTGCCCTCGACCCGGCTCGAAAATCACGTTGGGGCGGACAATGATCCAGTCCAGCTCATCCATGGTGGCCAAAGCTTCTTCCATCATCATTTTGGTCAGAGGATAGGCGAACCGCTCATAATCCGGCCAGCCAACCCCGGTGGTGGAAATTTGCACCACCGGCAGATATTCCCGCGGGGGACCGGAGCGCATTTTTTCGGTACGATAGAGCCGGACCGCCTCGAACAGGGCCAACGGCGCCCGGACATTGACGTTTTCCAGGCTCTGGCTCCCAAAACAGTTGGCAATGCCGACATTGTTGACCACCACGTCGGGAGCGCATTCGCGCAGCCTTCGCAGCCAGGTGCCGACATCGAGATCCTCGTTGCAATCAATGATGATGCATTGATCGGCGGGCAGGCCGCATTGGCGGGCGGCCTTGTCCGGACTGCGAACGCCGCAGATCACCCGGAATCCGGCCACGGCAAATTCCTCCACCAGGGCCGGCCCGAGAAATCCGGTAGCGCCCACGACCAATACGGTTTTGGTCTCTGTATCACTCATCTGTTTTGCCTTGCCGGCTCTTTTCTCTTAAGCCGCGCCCCGGGAACCATAAAGGGCGTCTCACGGTAATATTTTTCATATTCAGCCCCAAAACGACTTCGGAGTTCATGCTCCTCGATCAGCACGATATAGCCGCTGCCGAGCAGCAGACCGAAAATTAAACAAAAAATCCCGGTTGTCAGGGAATCGAACCAGATCCCCAGGGCGAGAAAGTATAGAATCGTTCCGAGTTCTATGGGGTTGCGACAGAAACGATAGGGACCGGTACATACCAGTTTTCTGGTCGGGGTAATGGGCGCCGGGGTGCCCTCACCCTTAAACCAGAGCTCGTAAAGAGCCCAGAACATCAAAACCATGGCGATGGCCAGGGCCCCCGCCATGACCACCAGTTCCAGGAAGCGCGGCCAGACCAGGGGAATGAACCCGCTTAAATAACGGGCTAACAGAAAAATAACCAGGGGGGAAAGGACCAGAAAAACCAAGGTCCCCGGCAGCAGGGATATTATTTTATAGGCTGGCGAATAGTCCTTGCCGACAAATTTCAGAAAAAAACCGGTCAGATTCACAGGATCCCCCTCCCCTCACAGCATCCAGACAAACCCGGTCAAAACCTAAACCCTCTGGAACCATACCAAACAAATACCCGCACCACAATCAGCGGTAAGATCGATTTGCGGCCGGATCAAACCTCTCCCCCCATGATAAAGTAGCGCCATAAGTGAAAGGATGAAAAAAAGGCGAACAGAACCAGCAGTAAAAGGGAAATCCGCAGCGCGAAGCGCTGATAGGCGGTCACGACTTCCTCTCCGGCGGCCGGGCGTGTCGCCACCCCGTTGAGGCGGAAGCGGGGGCGCAACAGATCGACGGCGGGAGCGGAGATGGCCAAAAAGGCAGCAGGCAGCAGAGTGCCGTATATGGCGAAGCCGACATAGGCGTATTCCGGCTTGAGGATGCAAAAGGGACAGTTATGAAAGGGCATGGCATAGATATAAGAAGAGATTACGGTTATGATGGCAAGCAGGGCCAGGGGCAGAAAAAAGGCCCAGGTCAGGCCGTAGCCGGCCAGTAGCAGCCGGTCCGCCCGACCCGGTTCAGCGGCGGCCGCCTCGGCCGCTGGCGCAAACTTCCGCTGGCGCCATGCGACAAGCCCGCCCAGCAGGGCCAACAGGATCATCGTCCCGTAAAAATAAGGAACCAGCCGGTTGCCGGCCATTTCCGCCATAAACTGGGAACCGCTGCTTGCTGCACTGAAAACCACGGCGCAGCAGGAGACGATGATGTCGGGCTGGAGGTTGAGCAGGTAAAGGGTCTGGAGGACGATATCGGCGCCCACCAGGGGGATAATTCCCAGCAGGTACCAGCACTTAAGCCGCACCAGGGGATAAAACTCGGAGCGGGTATCCAGGCGATGCAGTACCAGCCAGAAACCATAGAAAAATACCCCGGTCATTTTGAGCAACAGGGCCGGAATGCCGAAATCGTTGGCCAGCAGGGTGCCGGTGGCGCACATGGCTCCGGTGATAACCCCTGCGAACTCGTCGGCCGCCAGGACCAGCAGCACCAGGCTGACGATCTGAATCCCCAGGGCATAGGCCACCAGGGTGGAAGAAAGCCAGATTTCACTTTCCAGTCCGATCTGGCGGGCATCGTCACTGGCCGGGTTCCAGTATCGCAAAACCCGGACGGCGCTCACCGCCGCCACCGCCAGCAGAAAAACCACCAGCAGACTGCCCAGGCTGAGCGCCAGTGACCAGGTGTTCAGGAGCATCAGGCGTGATCCTCGGGAGCGGTGTCCCCCACTCTGCCGTCATGCACCTCCACCACCCGGTCGATGGCCGGATGTTCGGCCACCAGGGGATCGTGGGAGGTGATGATGATGGTTTTGCCGGCGGCTTTGAGTTCAGCCATGATCGCCATGAATTCGTGACTCAAGCGACTGTCCAGGTGGGCGGTGGGTTCGTCGGCCAAAATCAGGGGCTGGTTGTTGATCAGAGCCCGGGCAATGGCCACTCGCTGCAATTCGCCCCCGGAAATCCGGCCGGCGGGGAAGTTTTCCCGGTGGGCAATGCCCAGGCGCTCCAGCAAAACCCGGGCCCTTCTCCGGCATTCCTTGGGGGGCACCCCCAGGGGCAGCAGGGGCAGTATAATGTTGTCCCGCACCGAAAGGGCCGGCAGCAGATTGAAGCGCTGAAAGATAAAGCCGATGGTTTCACGGCGGTGAATGGTGAGAAAACGATCCGGCAAGCGGGCCAGTTGCCGGCCGGCGATGGCGGCCCGGCCGCTGCTGGGCGGAAAAACACAGCCGATGATGGCCAGCAGGGTACTCTTGCCCGACCCGCTGGGGCCTTTCAGACAGACCAACTCACCGGCGGCCACCCGCAGATCGACATCACGCAAGGCCCGAACCTCGTTAGCCTTGCCCCGGTTGTAGATTTTGTTGACCTGCTCCAGTTCAATCAGCATTGTTTTGGCCATTATATCATCCGTTTAGGGCATCCTCCGCCGGAACCGAGGCACAGCGCCAGGTGGGAATCACGGTGGCGGCAAGATAGGGCAGCACGGTGAGGCTGAAGAGCAGCAGGACGTCCCGGGCCTCGAGCTGGGGAATCAGAGTAAAATGGGGGTGAATCACCGACCAGCCCACCATCACCGGCCGGAAAAGGCCGGCGGCAAAATAAACCACATGGATGTAAGCCAGCAAGAGCCCCAGGAGGAAGGCAAACCCCGCCACCAGCAGAGCCTCCCAACCGCGCAGGGCCAGGATATCCGGAGTTTCCCAGCCGACGATTTTGAGTACCGCCACCTCACGCCGCTCCTCCGGTGAAAGCCCGGAAGCCTTGTCCCAGGCCAGGATGGCAAAAGCGGCCAGGGCGGCCAGCAGGCAAACGGCGGCAAAACCGCTGCGCCAGCCGAATACCGCCTGGTAGGTCCGCGCGATCTGTTCCCGGGTCAATATCCGGCTGTCGGGCAGGATTTCCGCGATTCTGCGGGCCAGGTTGGTGATTTCCGCCGGATTGTAGACATAAACGCAGAGATCGGTGGCCAAGCCGGCGGGAACCTGGAACAGATCGCGGGCCTCGCCTATGTGCAGGGCGATCAGGTCGGCGGTGAGCAGGTCGCTCTCGGGCCGGAAAAGCCCGCTGACCTGCAGGGTCTTCAAGGAAAGATCGGGGCGGAAAAGGGAAAAAAAGGCACCGTGCTCCAGTTCCAAAGCCTCGCTGACCAGACTGCCCAGGGCCGCTGGGGCGATCTCCGCTTCCGGGGCGGCGGCATTGGCCGGAGCGGCGGGAAAGTGGCCGCGGGCCAGAGCCTGGCCGAGATGCTCGGCAAGCGGCATTTGCTCGGGATCCACCCCGATCACGGTGAAATTGGCTTCCCGCACCTCGTCGAAATAATAACCCCAGATCCGGGGCACCACTTTTTTGATGCCGAACAGGCCGGTCAACTTTTCCTGGTAAGCCAGGGGAATCGATTCCTGGCGGCCGGCCGTCATTTTCTGGATGACGATGTCCGGAGCCGGGGCCAGCACCCGCTGGGTGGTGGCGGTGAGGGCAGTGGTTACCAGGTGAAAGGAGGAGATCAGGAAAATGACCCCGGCGAAAACCAGCAGGACCGCCCCGTTCTTCCAGCGCCGCCGCCAGAGTGAGGAGAGGGCGAAATCAACCAGGTTGAGTTGCTTGGCCAGGGCTTTGTTCATGGTTGCCGCCGATAGGGTGGCGGCGGGGCCCAGAAAGAGCCGGTGGGAAAATGCTCGATGCTGCCGGGATGGCTCATGAAGGGCGCCAGGGGATCGCTCACTGCCGGATGGCGGGTATAGCGGGCCTCGGTGGCCAGACAGAGATCGGTCAGCCCCAAACCGGCCACCGCGATCTCCAGGACCGGCAAGGCGACCTGCTGGCGATCCGCCAGCCCCCGGCCTTGAATCAGCAACAGGGCTCCGCAGGCCAGCAGAATCAACAGTCCCAGGGAGGCCAGGGCGACGGGTCGCATCAGGCAGTCCCTTTAGTCTGCACAACTATCCGGCTGACCATCCCGTTGCCGCAAAAGGCCACCGCGACGATCATCGCGGCAATCATCGCTTCCGGGATTGCCGAATCGCCGCCGAACCCCGGGGAGGTTACTATGTTGTCCGGCAGAAGGCGGTTCAATGACCGGGCCCCATCCGATGGCCGGAACGCATGGCCTGCACCCGCTCGGCGGTGATTTGGTCAAAGGTCAGGATCTCGCGCCCCTGGTGGTCGCGCATGAAGGTATCGGCGGCTTCCCGGGAGGCCAGGGGCAGAAATTCGTGCCCCATGGGGCCATGGACCGAACTGCCGACCACGAAGTAGGCCTGCCGGGCCTCGAGCCATTGCAGGGTATAATAATCCTTGGTCCAGATTGCCTTGACTTGGGCTTCGGCCCGACCGCCGAAGTTTGCCGGATGGAAATAATAGGCCAGCAGGTCCTTCATCCCGTCAAAAAAATGAACTTCGCCGCCATCAAGGTGCAATTGACTTATCCACTCGGGATAACGGGCGACAAACATTCCGCATACCGGACATTTCTCCCGGGCAGCAACTTTTCCCACCGGAGCCGGCAAGAGCTCCGGCCTTTCTCCGACCGCCGCCGATTGACCGATCTCGGCCCAGGCCGGGGTCGGCGAGCCGATCACCAGCAGGAGCAGCAGAAAAATTCCGCCCACAACTCCAGGCACCATCCGCCAGTTCCCGATTCCCCCAAATCCTGCTGCCGCCAGATAACTCCTCATTGCAAATACCCCCCGATCAATCTTTCCAGTTCCGCTTCCCCTACCCCGCCCAGCACCGCGGCGGTCAGGCGATTTTGCGGATCGATAAAAATGGCCTGGGGATCAAGCTTGACCCGGTATTTCTCCGCGATCAGTCCGTCACGGTCAATGATGACCGGAAACTCGATTTCCAGGTCGGCGATAAAGCGTTGGACCATGGCCTGGTCTTCATTGCGGCTCACGTAAATGATCATCAGACCCTGATCCTGGTAGCGCCGATAATAATCATTGAAAACGGGGGTGTCGGCCCGGCAGTACTTGCAGTCCACCGACCAGAAGCGGAGGACCACCGGCCGCCCGGCCAACTCGGCCATGCTGATCCGGTTGCCGTGCTGATCCACGGCGCTGAAATCCGGGGCCGGATCACCCAGCTGCAGCTTGCGCTCCTGCCCGCAGGCTCCCACCAGCAAAAGCAGCAGGGCAATCCCCAGCAGCCGCCAGGCCGGCCCGGCAACCAGCCGCCAACTTCCCCTCTCCCCCTCGAAACTCCCCATAAGACCTCCCTTTGGGCTCAACAGGACACTTTGTGGCAATCGCCAGCCAGCTCAAATTAGCCGAAAGTACGGCTGGACACAAGACTGGTTTAAATTAAGGGTTCCCGGGAAATTCTCTGCCCCCAGGTAGCCGGCAATTTGCCGGGCCCAGCGAGATCGAGAAAATACTCCCAGAGTTCTGGCTTTTTGGAGCCTGAAACCGTATAATCCCAGTGAGGTTTCCTCTTGACATCGCAGGCCCCTTTTTTTATAAGTGCTCTTTCCTTCTGGGGGATCGTCTAATGGTAGGACTGCAGACTCTGACTCTGCCTGTCGGGGTTCGAATCCCTGTCCCCCAGCCATTGCGGAACCAAGGGGCTGCGGAATATCCGCGGCCCCTTTTTTTGTGCCGCTGGCCAACAGTCAGGTCCCCGGAAACAACCGCCGGACCAGCCGGCTTTGAGCCGCGGTCCTTATTTGCCGAGGTATAGCAGATGGATATCTTTCTGGCTGGAGCCACCGGTTTTGTCGGCAGCGCCCTGATCCCCCATCTTTTGGCCGAGGGCCACCAGGTCCGGGTCCTGGTCCGGAATCCTGGCAAGGCCGGGCAACTGCCCGCCCCGGTCAAGGTGGTCAACGGCGACCCGACCCGGCCCGGCCCCTGGCAGCAGGAAGCAGCCGGAGCCCAGGTTGTCATCAACCTGACCGGCACCAGCATCTTTACCCGCTGGACCCCGGCGGCCAAACGGCAGATTCTTGACAGCCGGATCCTTGCCACCCGCAATCTGGTAGAGGCAATGGGTCCCGCCGGACCCGACGGGGCCAAAACGTTGATCAATGCCAGTGCGGCGGGATATTACGGCGGCCAGGGCGACGAGGTCAAAACCGAAGCGGCCGGACCGGGCCGGGATTTCCTGGCCGAAGTCTGCGTGGCTTGGGAAAAGGAGGCCTTCCGGGCCGGCCAGCATGGGCACCGGGTGGTGGCAACCCGCCTGGCCGTAGTCCTGGGCCGGGGCGGCGGAGCCCTGTCCCAAATGCTGACCCCTTTCCGCCTCGGACTGGGGGGGCGGCTCGGCAGCGGCCGCCAGTTCTTTCCCTGGATTCATCTCGCTGACCTGACCGCGATTTTTGTTTTCCTGATCAAGCATCCGGAGATATCCGGGCCGGTTAACTGCGGCGCGCCCAACCCGATCAACAACGCGGAATTCACCCGGGCCTTGGGCCGGGCCCTGAACCGCCCGACCTGGTTGCCGGTGCCCGGTTTTATGTTGAGCCTGCTCTTCGGGGAAATGAGCTCGGTCCTCCTGACCGGCCCGGCGATGATCCCCGCCGTGCTGCAAAAACATGGGTTTGCTTTCCAGTTTCCCGCCATCGACCAGGCCCTGGTCGACCTGGTGGGCCCTAAAACTTCGCCCGACCAGAAATAGAATATGGTTAAATTTCTCCTCCGGTCTGCCGGTGGGCCCGGCTCGGGCTCCGGCCTCTCTTGCCCCGGGGTCAGGATTTTGCTGGCCCTGATCTTTTTTTGCCTGTTGCCGCCCGCCGGCGCCTACTCCCAGGACGAGCCGCAATCATCGCCGCCCCGAATTTCCTCCGCTGCGGTCCACTTCTATGACTTTAGCCAATGGAGTGTTATCGGCTCGCTCCGCGAACATCGCGTCCAGGGCCGGGAATCACTGCATGAAATCGCCCGCGACTACGGGCTCGGCTACCGGGAGATTACCATGGCCAATCCCGAGCTGGAGCCCTTTCTGCCCGGGGACGGGGCCAAGGTGCTGATTCCCGCCGCCAAGGTGCTCCCCGAGGTCCCGTTCTCCCAAGGCATCCTCCTTAACCTGGCGGAGAAAAGGCTCTATTATTTTTTTCAACGGAACGGGGAAGACCTGGTGATTACCTTTCCGGTAGGGATCGGGGTTCTTGACGCCGATACTCCCGGCGGTGATTTCACGATTACCGCCAGACTCAGCGATCCCAGCTGGACCCCGCCCGCCTCCATCCGGGCAAGGCGCCCCTACCTGCCGGCGGTGATTCCGCCGGGCCCGGACAACCCCATGGGCACCCATGCCCTGCAGCTTTCCCGCAGCAGCTACTATATTCATGGCACCAATCGGCCCTGGTCCATCGGCCGGCGCGCCACCCACGGCTGTATCCGACTCTATCCCGAAGATATACCGGTTCTCTTCGCCATGGCCGAAGTAGGAACCCCGGTGCGGATTATCAACCAGCCGGTAAAAATCGGCCGCCGGGAAGAAAGCATCTATATCGAGGTGCATCCCGAGGGAGAGCGGGCCAGTCATTGGCGCCAGTACCTGGCTGAAGCGGAAAAAATCCTGCGGAAAAAGGGGCTGGAGGGAGAGATTGACCGGCGCCGGCTGGAGGAAGCCGTTCGCCGCGGACAGGGATTTGCGGTCCTGATCAGTTCCGGAAGTTAACCGAAGCAGCTCCGGCCGGGCACCGGGCTAACGCTGGCAGCGCCAATCAGTCGGCCGCAAAAGATTGAGCGGTGGGACTGGGGGCCGGCAGCGCCGCCCCCCCCCAGTCGTCCGCCCACCACAACTATTTTCTCTGCTGCAACTCGAAGGCCTTCTCTACTTTGGCGAAGGCTTCTTCCGCCCTGGCGGCGGCGGCATCGGCGGCCCGGGCCGACCGGGCCGCGGAATCCCTGGCTTCCTGGGCCATATCCCTTACCTGCTGCAACTCCACCTTCATCGCATCAACGTCGCTGCTCAGGCTGTTGACCCTTGCTTCCAGGGCATCCATCCTGGCCTCCGTCGAGCCCGTCCGCTCATCGACGTATTGGGTTGTGGCACAACCGGCGGAAAAAAGCAGCGCCAGACCAAGAACCAGACCGAGTAATTTTTTCATTGCCAACTCCTCCATTCTTCCTGAATTAATTGTTCTGACCGCTTGACAGCATACTGACAGGATTGTCTCACAACATCGCTGAAAAAATCAACCAAATTGCAAGACGAACCTCGCCTCCAACCAGCTTGTCGCCATCGCGGTCGACCTGCCCCTTTTTTAATCAGGTTCAAGATGGATGTCAACAGTTGAACCTGCTAGGTGTTAGGAAGAGCAGCCCGCCAGCTGCCGGGGACAAGGGGGGCAACTTTTTCGAGGGCTCCTTTTTCCCGGCCTATAAGCAGCTCTGACGCTCAGCGGAATCGAACACGAAGCCGGCGACAGGACCGGCTTCCGGCAACTCCGTAGGCTCTGGATTGAGTCAGGCCACAGGCCTGCCGATCGTCTTGTTTACCAGCCCACCCCCGAAGAGCCCAAAGGTAAACTTCCTGCCGCCTGACGGTTGATTAACCCCCGATAACTGCCAAGAAAATATGATTTGCCGCCATAAGCAGCTTGAAAAAAGTGGCGTTTATCCTGTATGTTGCCAAGTCCTGCCGCAGCAGGGCATCCATGCCAAAGTCCGGCAACCGGCAAGGGGCCGGAACAGGCTGCCGGGCCGGGCCACGACCGGCTTCAGGCCGGCGGGACTGCATGACAACCGGCAAGTTCTACTCTCTGCAACCTTCACGTTCGGGGCCGGTTCTTCGCTAACGAAAACAAAGTCAAATAAGGGGTTTTAAAGATGATAAAGATCGCGGTTCTGCCCGGTGACGGGATCGGTCCCGAAGTTATGCGGGAAGCCATCAAGGTTCTGGACGCGGCCCAGCGCCGCTTCGATTTCGCCCTGAGCTATGAGTATGCCGATGTCGGCGGCTGCGCCATCGACAACCACGGCCAGGCCCTGCCCCCCAGTACCCTGGAGCTGTGCCGGGCCAGTGATGCCATTCTTTTCGGCTCGGTGGGCGGGCCCAAGTGGGAAAACCTGCCGCCGGAACAGCAACCGGAACGGGCGGCGCTGCTGCCGCTCCGCAAGACCTTTGAATTGTTCTGCAACCTTCGGCCGGCCCGGGTCTTTCCTTCCCTGGCCGCGGCCAGCCCCCTGCGTCCCGATATCGTCGGGGCCGGCTTCGATCTGCTGGTGGTAAGGGAGCTGACCGGAGATATCTATTTCGGTCAGCCCAAGGGCCGCGAGGGCAGCGGCCCGGACGAAAAAGCCTACGATACAATGGTTTACACCCGCCGAGAAATTGACCGCATCGCCCGGCGGGCCTTCGAGGCCGCCCGCCTGCGCCGCAATATCGTCACTTCGGTGGACAAGGCCAATGTCCTGACCACCATGGTGCTCTGGCGGGAAGTGGTCAAGGAGGTGGCCGCCGACTATCCCGATGTCACCCTGAACCATATCTACGTGGACAATGCGGCCATGCAGCTGATCCGCGATCCCCACCAGTTCGACGTCATGCTCTGCGGCAACATGTTCGGCGATATCATTTCCGACGAATGCGCGATGATGACCGGCTCCATGGGGTTGCTGGCCTCGGCCAGCCTCAACGAGGCCGGTTTCGGGCTTTACGAGCCGGCGGGCGGTTCGGCTCCCGACATTGCCGGCCGGGGAATCGCCAATCCCATCGCCCAGATTCTCTCCGCGGCGATGATGCTGCGTTACAGCTTCCAGCTCGGCGAGGCTGCCGATGCCATCGAGCAGGCCGTGGCCCAAACCCTGGGCCGGGGAATTTATACCGCCGATATCGCAGTGGACAAAAGCCAAGCGGTCAATACCGTTGCCATGGGCGATGCCATCGCCGCCGCCATCGCCCAATAACGCGACTATCCGGCCGGCCGGAAAGCCGGGAGCCGGGAGCAGCGCCGTTTCGTTTAAGCCGGCGGCCGCCGGACCCGGGCGCCGGAAAGAACAGCGCCGGACCGGGCCTCCCCTTGCCGCCAGGTAATACGGCCTAAGCCTGTTCAGACTTCAAATCTTGAGAAAATGGTGCCAGCAACTGCTCCATTGATCAGCAGAGGACCGATAATCGTCATGAGCAACCCCACCCTGCGCCCCCCCATGCCGGACCCGCTTACCTTTGGGGACTGTTGCAAAACCTATACCTATGACCAGGACAAGGTCTGCAGCCCCGAAGAGACCGTGGCCCGATTCAAGCGGAAACTGGCCGAGGTCAAGCTGGATATCCTCAACGGGGTGCGGCGAATCGACACCGGCCGGCTCGATATCCCGGTCTATTTCAGCGTCTGTGGCAAAGATGCCTACCAGACCATCGGCAACAAGAAACAGATGGGCAAGGGCAGCACCCCCGCCCAATCCCAGGCCAGTGCCTGCATGGAACTGGGCGAGCGCTTCAGCTTCTTCAGCTTCAAGAAAAACCCGGCCAACTTCATCCGAGCCACCTATGCCGAACTCAAGGCCGAAGGTTTGCCCCTGCTGCCCCTTGAGCGCCTGCTCCAGTCGGTCCATGACCAGAACACCGCCCCGGAGACCCTGGCCGAACTGATTGCCGATATTCCCATCCAATGGGCCTGGGCCACCAACCTCAACCGGGGTGAAGTGGTACTGGTCCCCTTTTCCTGGTTCTACGCCATCAACGAGTTCAACGGACCTTCGGCCGGCAATACTTACGAAGAGGCGATTCTGCAAGGGATCAGCGAGATCGTCGAACGCCACGTCTGTGCCCTGGTGACCCATGACCGGATCAAGGCTCCGCTCATCGACCCGGAATCGATCAACGACCCGGTAGCCCGCGAGTTGCTGGCGAAATTCACCCGCCAGGGAATCCGGGTTTACCTCAACGACTTCAGTCTGGACACCGGCATTCCCACGGTGGGCGCCCTGGCCATCGACCCGGCCACCTTTCCCGAAACCAGTGAAATCGTTTACACCGCCGGCACCACCCCGGAACCCAACAAGGCCCTGATCCGCGCCCTGACCGAAGTGGCCCAGCTGGCGGGGGATTTTCACACCAAGGCCAATTACGTGGCCAGCGGCCTGCCCAAACCCCTGGCCCTGGATGAAGTCGATTACATCATCAATCCCGGCCGGACCGTGAGCTTGGGTGATCTGCCCGACCTCTCCGACCACAACATGAAGGTTGAGATCGAGCGTTGCCTGGCAGCTCTTGCCAAGCTGGATCTGGAGGTCCTGCTGCTTGACGTGCGCCACCCCGACCTGCAGATCCCGGCCATCTACACCATCGTTCCCGGGGCCCACTTCCGGGAACGCTCGATGAGCAAAAACGCCGGACTCTTTGCCGCCAAGCTGGTGCATGAAGAGATCGCCGCCCCCTCCGTCCAGATCGAGCAGCTCAACAAAATGAAGGCGGTGCTGCCCCAGGCCTATTTCATCGAGTTCTACCTGGGTAAGAACATGATGGCCCTGGGGCGGCAACAGGAAGCGATGGTCCATTTCAACCGGGCTCTCGCCCTGAACCCGGAGGCCGAGGATCTGCCTTACATCTATTCCTTCATGGGGGACTGCCTCAAAAACATGGGCCGCTACCAGGAGGCGATCAAGGTCCTGCACCAGGGGATCGAGCTGGACGAGGAGCGGCCGGACATCCACAATCTCCTCGGTTTCTGTCACTACAAAATGGCCGCTTATGAAAACGCGGTGGCCCACTTCACCCGCAGCATCGAGTTGAATCCGGCCTCGGCCATCGATTTTGCCAACCTGGGCGTCAACCTGCGCAGGCTGAACCGCAACGACGAGGCGGCCCACAACTTCAAGATCGCCCTGACCATGGACCCCTCCCTGGAATTCGCCCGGGCCAACCTGGATGAGCTCTTTGCCGAACAAGGCCAGGCCGCCCGGGTAAACGCCGGCTAGCTTCGCCTTTTGCGGGACCAGCAGAGCAGGCTAGCTGAATATGCGGCCTTAACGGACGCTTGCCTCTTGCCGTAAGCCATATTTCCCCGGCGTTACGGCAGATTTTAGCCTTGCCGCCGCTAACTCTCCCGCTTTTTGCCTTCCCCCGAAAATAACATCCCGCCGGAGCGCTGCTCCAGCGGGATGTTTAATGCTGAAAGAAATTGACCCGGGGCCGGGTTCAGGTTGTCCCGGTGCTCCGGACAACCAGGCCCAGTCAGTCGGCCAGGGGATTGATGGCCAGGCCGGTGAGGATTTTGGGGTAAAAAAAGGTCGATTTATGAGGCATCACCAGATTTTCATCGGCCACCCGCCTCACCTGGTCCACCCGGGTGGCGTTCATCAGAAAGAGCACCGGGGTCAATTCCGATCCCTGGCGGGCCTCCTTGATCGCCACGTCCAAAGCTTCATCGGCGTCGCTGTAATAGTCGATCAGGTCTCCCTGGACGCAACGGCTTTTATCGAGATCCGGCAGACGGTCAATGATCAAATCAGAGAGCACCACCACGTCCAGTTCACGCAAGGCCTGCGGCTGGTGGCCGGCCTCCCGGTCCATGACGCCGTTCCTCATGGTCAGGAGGAAACAGCGGTCCTCGCCGGGGTGATACATGCCGAAACGGGTTTTCTTGCCCTGTTCCTGGCCCTCCGCCATCCGGCTGAAGGTCTCAATCAGCAGGCTCTCCCGCGATCCGGTGGTGATTTCCTCCACCTCGAATGATTCCGCCAGCACCGCCAGCAAATCTGCCCCCGCCTTCGCCCCGGGCAGGCGCAACAGGCGGTGGGTGGGCAGGACGCTCAGACCCGGATCCTCCATCCCGCAAAGATACATCATCGTATGATTGGCCGGACTTTCCGGCTCCACCCGGCCTTCCCGTTCCCGGGCCAGGGCCCGATACTGCAGGGCGGTGGTATAGCGATGGTGGCCGTCGGCGATGTAAAGCGCTTTGTCCCGGAAATAATCGCCCACCGCCGCCAGCACTGCCGGGTCGGTAACGGCCCAGAGGCGATGTTGGCAACCGTCACTGTCGGTGACCAGATACAGCGGGGCATCGGGGCGGCCCTGGGCCAACCGGTTGACCACCTCGCCCCGGGGATCGGAATAGAGCGAAAAAATCGGGCTGAACTGGGCCTGGCAGGCATCCAGAAGCTTCAGGCGATCGGAGGTAACCCCGGCAAAGGTTTTTTCATGGGGCTTGACAATCCCTTCACTGAATTCCGCCAGCCTTACCCGACTGAGAAAACCGCGCCGGGTGAGGGTCTGCCCTCCCGGGCGCCGGTAATCGATCTCGTAAAAATAAAACGCCGGCCGCTCCTCCCGCAGCAAAACCCCCTCGGCCTGCCAGCGGCCAAAAAGCTCGGCGGCCCCGGCATAGCGCTCGGAGGTCATCTCCCCGCTCTTGACGTTCTTGCTCAAATCGAGCCGGATCATATTGTAGGGGTTCTTGGTCGACAGAGCCGCCTGAACCTGGGCATCAATGACATCGTAAGGCGGGGTGACCACCTCTTCGATGGCATGGATTTTTGCCGGATTGTAACGCACGGCGCGAAAAGGGGCGATAACGGCCATTTCAGTCTGCTCCTTGACAAAAAAAGTAATTGGACAAAAATTATTGAGATGCCGCTCAGCCCGGGCGCAGCCAGCTGAACCAGGCTCATTAACCCTGTCTTTTCAGATCGGCATAAGGTATAAAACGAGTTGCCATTCTTATTCAAAAATTGCCCGCCTTGCAAGCGGTCTTTCTTTATCCCATTCTGGCGAAAGGAGCGATTTGATGTTCGAAATATTCACCACCACCCATTTTTCCTCGGGTCATCACCTGCGCAACTATCCCGGCAACTGCGAAAGACCCCACGGTCACAACTGGAAGGTCGAGGTCACCATCCTGGCCGACGATCTCGATCACCTGGGGATGGGGCTTGATTTTCGCGATTTGAAAGCGGCCCTCAAGGTCATCATCGACGAGCTCGATCATCGTGATCTCAATGAGCTTCCGGCCTTCGCAGCCATCAACCCCTCCTCGGAAAATATCGCCCGCCATATTTTCCAGGAACTGAAAAAAAGCCTGCTCAGCGAGCGTTATCGCCCTTACAAAGTGACCGTTCTGGAAACCGATGCCTGCGGAGTTACTTACCGGGAAGAACGCTGAAGGCGGCCATGGACGGCAACGGCCTGCTGGTCTCGGAAATATTTTACAGTATTCAGGGGGAGTCGAGCCATGCCGGTTACCCCTGTATTTTTGTCCGCCTGGCCGGCTGCAACCTGCGCTGCACCTATTGCGACGCCCGCTACAGCTATGAAGAGCCGGGAAATTTCCAGGGAATTAACGAGTTGCTGGCCGCCATCGACCGGCTGCCGGCGGCGGAAAGGGTGGAAATCACCGGGGGCGAGCCCCTGCTCCAGGAAGGGGTTTATGCCCTGATGGGCCAGCTGCTGGCCCGGGGCCGCCGGGTTCTGCTGGAAACCAACGGCAGCATTTCTATAGCCCGGGTACCCGCGGCGGTCCACTGCATCATGGATGTCAAGTGTCCGGGCAGCGGCATGGCTCCCCAGCTGGACCGGGAAAACTTCCGGCGCCTGACCAGCCGGGATGAAATCAAGTTTGTCCTCTGTGATCGCCCCGATTACGACTGGGCCCGGCAGCTTATGGCCGATTTCCGCCTCGGCCCCCCCTTCAATCTGATTTTTTCCCCCGTCGCCGGCCGGCTCGACCCCCGCATTCTGCTGGGACACCCCTCGCTATGATCGTGACC
>NZ_JBIPKI010000017.1:0-40996 GCF_044068515.1 Desulfurivibrio nitratireducens | reverse complement strand
GTGGCCAACCACCGGCGGAGTCTGTGGAGAGAAGGTCCGTGGCCAAGGGAAACCCTGAACAGGCGACCGTGAGCGGAACGCAGCAGCCGCCATCATCGTCGAGCGCGCTGGCCAGGGTACGAGAGGCAGCAAGAAGGGACTCGCAATTGCAGTTCACCAACCTGTTGCACCATCTCACCGTCGATCTGCTTCACCATGCCTACCAGTCATTACAGCGGCAGGCGGCCAGCGGAGTGGACGGGGTGAGTTGGCGTGAATATGGCCAGGAGGACATACGGGAGAAACTGGTGGACCTCCATGAGCGCATTCACAGCGGCCGTTACCGGGCCAAGCCGAGCCGTCGCATTTGGATTCCCAAGAGCGACGGTCGCCAACGGCCCATCGGCATAGCCGCCCTGGAGGACAAGATAGTCCAACAGGCGCTGGTCTGGGTACTTCAGGCGATCTATGAAGTGGATTTCCTGGGCTTCAGCTACGGGTCTCGCCCCGGCCGAAGCGCCCATAACGCGCTGGATGCGGTCTATGTGGCGATCTCGCAAAGGAAGGTAAACTGGATTTTGGACGCGGACATCCGCAGTTTCTTCGACAGCGTGGATCACGCTTGGCTGATGAAATTTGTGGAACACCGGGTCAAGGATCGCCGGGTACTGCGGCTGATCGGCAAGTTTTTGCGGGCCGGAGTATCCGAGGATGGCGAGTGGTCCAAGACGGTGGTGGGGACGCCACAAGGTGCAGTGATTTCGCCGTTGCTGGCGAACATCTATCTGCACTACGCCTTGGACCTGTGGGCTACCTGGTGGCGGGAGAATCGAGCCCGTGGCGAGGTGTACATCGTGCGGTATTGCGATGACTTCGTGGTAGGTTTCCAGTACCGCTCCGACGCGGAGCAATTCCGGCAGGCCCTGGCGGCGAGGATGGACCGTTTCGGCCTGGAATTGCACGATGACAAAACCCGGTTGATCGAATTCGGCCGATTTGCCATCGAAAACCGCAAGGAACGGGATGAGGGAAAGCCGGAGACATTCGACTTTCTCGGTTTCACCCATATCTGCGCGAAGAGGAAGGCGGACGGTTGTTTCACCATCCGCCGCAAGACCATAGCCAAGCGTCTGCGGTCCAAGTTGAGCTCGGTGCGTCAGGCGCTGAAACGCGGCATGCACCGCCCGCTCCCTGAGCAGGCCAAATGGCTACGGGCGGTGGTCCAAGGGCACTTCAACTATTTTGGAGTCCCCGGCAACCACCAGGCAATGGATGCCTTTCGCTCCGAAGCGATCAAAGGTTGGCTGCGTGCCCTACGTCGCCGCAGTCACAAAGGGTCAAACCTGACCTGGCAACGCTTGCAGAAATGGATAAGACGCTGGATACCGACGGCGAGAGTAACCCACCCATACCCGAATCAGCGCCTCTGCGTCTGACCCGAGGCAGGAGCCCGGTGCGGTAGTCCCGTACGCCGGGATCTGCGCGGGGGGTGCCGGGCAACCGGCATCCCTACCGCGACTCATTTTCTCCACTGCGAGGGCCGTCGGTTGGTGGATGCCCATGGCTTGATATCTGTTGTGAGTGGGTTGAAGTAACAACAAAAGGAGAGAATTGGTGCCACTTGAATTCGGTGTTTGGAGAATAGACGGCGGGCTAAAACCCGTTGATTTCAGCCCGCTTGATATTGAGTCACGGCTGGAGGACATCCTCGATGCGAACATCGGTATCGCTTCGCCGAATTGGCTCGTCATCGGACGTCAAGTGCGTACCGATCACGGGCTGTTTATCGACATGCTTGCGATTGATGGTGATGCAAATCTCGTTGTGCTCGAACTCAAGCGCGACAAAACATATCGCGACATCATTGCCCAGGTGCTCGACTACGGCTCGTGGGTACGCGACCTTACGGATGATCGAATTGCACAGATCTTCGACGAATATCAGAAGCGTTGGCACAAGGATCACGCCTTGATCTCAATTGACGAGGCATTCAAGAAGAAATTCGGCATCTCGATGCCGGACGAGATGAACTCAAGCCACGAACTTGTAGTTGTGGCGGCGAATTTAGACGCTAGCACCGAGCGTATAGTCCGGTATCTTGCTGATGAATATGGTGTCCGAATAAACGCGGTGTTTTTCCAAGTCTTCCAGGACGACGGACGTGAATACCTGGGCAGGGCATGGCTCCGCGACCCTGCGGAAGTAACGGCTGGCCTGAGCGAGGTGATTAAAACTGGTGAGTGGAACGGAGAGTACTACGTTTCTTTCGGCTACGACCATGAAGTGGTCCGAGATGGCCTCAAGCGGGGTTATCTCGTCGCTGGTGGCGGATTGTGGTATTCAAAGACGCTTGAGATGCTTAAGCCGGGTGACCGCATCTGGGTGAACGTGCCAGGCTCGGGGTATGTCGGAGTGGGGGAAGTCACTCAGGAAATGCAGCCGGTAGATAAATTCATGGTAGCTGGAGAAGGAGGCAAAAACTTGCCAATCGCCACAGTATCGTCGGCAGCTGCTTCGCTCCGGCCTTCGACGGATGACCCCGACAAGACAGACTACCTGGTAGGCGTTAATTGGCTGAAGACCGTTGATCCGAAGCAGGCTATTCGCGAGAAGGGATTTTTTGGAAATCAAAACTCGGTCGCTCGTCCCCGTTCTCTGAAGTGGGACCACACGGTTGAGCGACTGAAGACACGATTCGGTATTAGGTAGAACAGGATCTAAGTGCGAAAATGGTGTGTTGACCCCATTTCCCATACCATTTCCCATGATATTTGAGATTGAGAGAAACTGGTGACAACGATCGACTTCACGCGAATTCGTAGCACCCCGAAAAGCCGCAATGACAGTTTCGAGTCACTCGCGGTTCAACTCTTCCGTAGTACCTGCAAGGTGCCTACGGGCTCAACCTTCGTTAGTCTGAGAGGGGATGGCGGCGATGGTGGTGTCGAAGCCTACTTTCGTACGCCTAGCGGCACCGTTCTTGGTGTTCAGGCCAAGTACTTCTTTCAACTTGGGTCGTCCGAGCTTGGCCAGCTTGATGGCTCACTGCAAACCGCGCTCAGCAATCACCCGACTCTGTCTGAGTACTGGGTGTACATCCCCTTCGACCTCACGGGACGAGTAGCCACTGGGCGACGAGGCAAGAGCCAAGCCGAGCGATTCGAAGAATGGAAGAGCAAGGTGGAGGCTGGAGCATCCGCCAGAGGCTCCCAACTAACCGTCGCGTTGTGTACTGCGGCGGTTATTCGGGGCCAGCTGCTCGACCTCGACCCCCATGGCGGGATGCGCAGGTACTGGTTTGACAACTCGGTGCTGACGGACACGCAGATTCAGCGCTGCTTGGATGAGGCAACGGCATTCGCGGGTCCAAGGTACACAGCCGCGCTTGATATTGTCACAGGCGCGCATGTCGGCCTTGACTTCTTTGGCGGGATAGGCGACTTCCAAGTTTGGCGTGACGAGTCGTTTACGCCAGTGATCGCTGAACTTCGTTCGCTCAAGGGATGGGGTGACAAGGCGATCAGCATCCTTGGCGAATCTGACGCTACGACGGTTCGCAAGTTGATTACCCAAGTCATTGCTGCGTGCGAAGGCATGAAGAATTTCTTGCTGGCTGCCTCGGGTGGCGTTGAGGCCAGCCAGCACCTGGCAAGCCTCTTGCCGCTTCTTACCAAGGCACGAGAGGCTCAGGAGCAAGCATTTTACAGCAAGCACGGAAGGGAATACGACACCCCTGGTTTCAGACAATTCCATGCTGAGTATATGTGCAACTTCCCTGCGGGGGATATGGATGCCGCGCGCAAGTGGGAAGAACAAGCACTACGGCTTCAAGCTGTGCTCTCTTCGCAGGAAATTGGTGCGGCGACAACACGCTCTCTACTGTTGGTTGGTCCAGCAGGTATTGGCAAGACCCATGCGATTGTGAGTTCTGCGCTACGTCGGCTTTCGCGCGGAGGACACTCATTGGTTGTGTTCGGTGACGACTTTGGCAAGGCGGAACCATGGGAGGTGATACGCAGCAAACTGGGATTCGGCGCAAGCGTCGCTCGCGCTACCCTGTTGGAATGCCTACAGGCATGTGCAGAGCACACGGGCTTCCCCTTCGTCATCTACATCGATGCCCTGAATGAGAGCCCTCGCCACGCGCGTTGGAAGAATAAGCTCCCGGAGTTCCTAGCCCAATGTAAGCCCTATGCCGGCATCAAAGTATGCGTGTCTACGAGAGACACTTACCGAGATTTAGTAGTCGATTCGCGGTTTCCGGGCTTTGCCTTCGAGCATGTAGGGTTCGCCGGCCAGGAGTTCGAGGCAGTTCAGGCTTTTGCAGCTCACTATGGGCTTGACACCGAGATAACGCCGCTCTTTTCGCCTGAGCTCAGCAACCCACTTTTCCTGCATTTGGCATGTAGGACACTCAAGGACGAAGGGCGCACCTCGTTGGATGTCTCCCTGCCAGGATTCGCAGCACTCTTGGAAGGTCATCTGAAACATTGTGACGCCCTTGTTCGGGGAAGGTTGCAGTACTCGAATCCTCGAAATCTCATACGGTCGGCAATGATGCGCCTCGCAGAGGTCCTGACTCAGAACCTGCCGCAAGAGCGGACCTGGGAGGCTTGCACAGCCGTTTTGAAAGAAATAACTGGCGCAGAGATTGCTCCAGAGGCCCTGCTCAAGGAACTCGAGCATGAGGGGCTCGTTATTCTCTCGGTGGGGGAAGGTGATGCCTGGCTGGTTCGGCTGGGGTATCAGCGGTACGGCGATGTTCTTCGCGCAACAAATCTTATCGAAGGTGTAATGCAGTCATCAGGTGTGGATATACCTGCACTGGCTTCAAAGCTCGGTGGGCTGCCCGCAGACGAAGAGGGGTTGTTGGAGGCATTGGCGGCTATTCTTCCCGAGAAGACAGGCTTAGAGGTGACCTCGAACGAACTGGGGCTCGACCCGGTACTTGCATATCGGTTATTCACCAATGCACTTGTTTGGCGTTCTCGCGCCAGCATTACATACGACGTGGACGATCATGTATATGGAGCGCTATACACGCCGGGCCTTTGGCAGGAGGTCTATGAAGTTTTCTTTTGTCTGAGCCTTGTGCCAGACCACCGCTTGAATGCAGCAAACTGGCTTGGTCCATTCCTGCGTCGTTCTTCAATGGTGGACCGCGATGCGTACCTCTCTGTCGCCGCGTTCAAGTCGTTCGACGCTAAAGGTGCAGTTTGGTCCCTCATCAATGCAGCTCTTCGCGCGGACATTCAAAGGTGGCCATTGGAGAGCAAACGTTTGGCGGCCTTCGCGCTTGCCTGGCTGACCTCATGCGCCGATAGGAGGGTGCGGGATCTTTCCGCGAAGGGGCTCGCAAGAGTTGTTGCTAGCCAGCCCGATCTTGGACGAGAACTCGCTGATGAATTCAATGAGTGTGATGACGACTACATCCTTGAAATGATTCCACTCGCAATCTACAGCGCATGCTTGCTTGAACGTGGCCGCCGACAGGAGTTCTCCTCCATGCTAGATGGGTTGTTGGTTCCTGCGTTCGACACCCCGAATGTCTTGGTGCGAGACTCTCTGCGCTTGCTAGGGCGATTGATGCGGGATGTCGGTCTTTCTGCTGGGCTGCTGAAGCGTCTGGATGTGTTCCCCCGAAAGGTCCCCGCTCCCCGTATATGGCCGACCCTCGATGACGCAAAACCACTGCTTGAACTCGATGGCTTGTCGTTAAACATGGAACTCTGGGGCTCGCGCCTTGGTCCCGATTTCTGGCGATACCAAGTTGAATCGAAGATTAGGAATTTCGACTTGGAAAGCGCGGGAATAAGTCAGGAGAACATCGCGTGCTGGATTATGGTCGAGACCCTGGAGCTTGGTTATCCTGGCTACAAGGAATGCGCGCTTTACACGGATCGGGTACTAAGTAGTGAGTACGGAACTGGTCGTGGCCGCAAGGGGTATGCAGAACGGCTGGGCAAAAAGTATTACTGGATATTGCTTCATCGGCTCATCGGCGTACTCGCAGACAACGTTGTGCCAAAGAAGCCCTCGTATTCTGACTGGATGCCTGGCCAGGAGCATCTGTGGTCGGTCAATGTCCGCAAAGTAGATCTTACCGATGTTCGAGACATCAGTCCGACCTGCGATTATCCAGACGAGGTGCTTCAAGGCCCCCGGTATACCTTTCCAGGCGGTGCGAGCGACATCAAACAATGGGTACCGTCAGAGGACTTCACGCCGCACCAGCAATGCATCGTTCGAACTTCCCAAACTGGTGATGAGTGGATTGCGCTTTCCCTAAGCGCCAGAGACGATGACAGGCTTCCTGGAGATGATTCATGGAGCAAGCCGTACTTAGGAGTAAGCCTGTTCTACACCAGTATATTTGTCGATGGGACGTTGCCAGCTTTTGGAAGCGGAGGCTCTGAAATGGATTCTTTCGATAGCCAAGGGGCGAGCTGCTATCGCGGCTATCTTGCCGAGTATCCTGATGGTCCGGTGTTCGATCAGGTGGCGGAAGAGGGCAACTTCTACAGAGGTCCGAATGGCATGGAATTTTCGGGGGTGACGTTGTTACGCGGAGGCGAGTGGGAATACGACTACTCGCATACGACGCCGGAGCGGCAAGACCACCTTTGCGTCCCATGCCTAGATGTAGTGAAGATCTTGGGCCTGCAATGGGACAGGCAGAGAGGCTGGATTGATTTCAGTGGCGAATTAGAGGCCTTTGAGTCACACGCAAAGCGGCGGAACGGACTTTTTATTCGCCGTTCCAGCCTTAACAAGTACCTTATGATCACGAGACGCAAGTTGGTGTTCCGGCGCTTTGCAAACTGTGGTTTCTTCAATAATAATGGAACAGACAGTTCGCAAATTGACTTATTCACTTGGCTACTTTATCAGCCTAAAGGCGACCCGAAAATTCTGAAGCAGGCCTGTCGGCCCTACAACTGCGAGCGCCCTAACGATCAAGCCGTGAACACTAAATTCCCCTTCTAGGGCAATGACTGACGGAAGTGGGGACAGATCTATTTTTCACAGAAATGAATTAAGGATGTGATTTTCAACCAGCGGGTAGCGCGGTCAAGCCGCTCACCCGCGCGGGTAAACCGCGTACTTTTTCCTTAGCTTCTTTTTTTTTGAGCTGGATAGTTACACCCGTACAACACGGATACAAAAGACGGGCATAATGCCCAATCACAAAAGAAAAACCATGCCCATAAAACAACCAACCAAAAAACCCACCAAAAGCTTCGAACAAACCCTCTGGGAAACCGCCGACCGGCTGCGGGGGACGGTGGAGTCCTCCGAGTACAAGCATGTGGTGCTCAGCCTCATCTTCCTCAAGTTCGTCAGCGACAAGTTCGAGCAGCGCAAGCGGGAGCTGATCGCCGAGGGCCAGGGGGACTATGTCGACATGGTGGAGTTCTACACCATGCAGAACGTTTTCTACCTGCCCGAGGAGGCGCGCTGGTCCACCATCCGGAAAGCGGCCAAGCAGGATGACATCGCGGTGCGGATCGACACCGCCCTGCACACGGTGGAGAAGAACAACCCGGCCCTGCGCGGCGCCCTGCCGGACAACTACTTCTCCCGCCTGAGGCTGGATGCCAGCAAGCTGGCGGCCCTGATCGACTCCATCAACAACATCGACACCGTCGCCGACCGTGAGCAGGATGTGGTGGGCCGGGTTTACGAATACTTCCTCGGCAAGTTCGCCGCCACCGAGGGCAAGGGCGGCGGCGAGTTCTATACCCCCAAGTGCGTGGTCAAGCTGATCGCCGAGATGATCGAGCCTTTCCGGGGCAAGATCTACGACCCCTGCTGCGGCTCCGGCGGGATGTTCGTGCAATCGGTCAAATTCGTCGAAAGCCACCGGGGCAGCAAGAAGGATATCTCCATCTACGGCCAGGAATACACCTCCACCACCTACAAGCTCTCCAAGATGAACCTGGCGATCCGGGGCATTGCCGCCAACCTGGGCGAAGCCCCCGCCGACACCTTCTTCAAGGACCAGCACCCGGACCTCAAGGCTGACTTCATCATGGCCAATCCGCCCTTCAATCTCAAGGAGTGGCGGGCCGCAGGCGAGCTGACCGACGACCCGCGCTGGGCCGGCTACGAAGTGCCCCCCACCGGCAACGCCAACTACGCCTGGATTCTGCACATGGTCTCCAAGCTCTCGGAAAACGGCGTCGCCGGCTTTGTGTTGGCCAACGGCTCCATGTCCACCAACACCTCCGGCGAGGGCCTGATCCGCCGCAAGCTGATCGAAAACGACCTGATCGACTGCATGATCGCCATGCCCGGCCAGCTCTTCTACACCACCCAGATCCCGGTCTGCCTCTGGTTTATCACCAGGAACAAAAAGGCCCAGCGGATCGAAGGCCACAGCGACAGCAGCCACCGCGACCGCCGGGGCGAAACCCTCTTTATCGACGCCCGCAATATGGGCACCATGATCGACCGCACCCACAAGGAACTGACCTGCGACGACATCGCCGAGATCGCCCGCAGCTACCACGCCTGGCGCGGCGAAGCCAAGGACGGCGCCTACCAGGACCAACCCGGCTTCTGCAAGGCCGCCACCCTGGCGGAAATCAAGGCCAACGACTACGTCCTGACCCCGGGCCGCTACGTCGGCGCCGCCGAGATCGATGACGACGGCATCCCCTTCGAGGAAAAGATGGCCGAGCTGAGCCAGACCCTCTACCGGCAGATGGCCGAATCGGAAAAGCTTGATGTGGTGATTCGCAGGAATTTGGAGGCGTTGGGTTATGGGGGGTGAATGGACAACAATTGGAGAAATCGCTGAGATTTTTGATGGTCCGCACGCGACACCAAAGAAGATTGAAGAGGGGCCGTACTTTTTAAGTATCTCTAGCTTGGAAAATGGCAAGCTAGACCTGTCTAAATCAGCAAGAGTAAGCGAAGATCAGTTTGTAAGGTGGACAAAGCGCGTAACACCTAGAGTTGGTGATGTTTTGTTTTCTTACGAGACACGCCTTGGTGAAGCCGCGTTGATGCCTGCTGGAATCAGGGCATGCCTAGGACGACGCATGGGCTTACTTCGGCCTAATATTGACAGAGTTGATCCACGTTACCTGCTATTCGCTTATCTCGGACCAGATTTCCAAAGAGAGATTCGGACACGAACAAATAGTGGAGCAACTGTAGATAGACTTGCTCTGAAAGAACTGCCTGAATTCCCCATTCGAATTCCTCCGCTGAGCGAGCAAAAAGCCATCGCCCACATCCTCGGCACCCTTGACGACAAAATCGAACTCAACCGCCGGATGAACGCCACGCTGGAGGCGATGGCGCGGGCGCTGTTCAAGAGCTGGTTTGTCGATTTCGACCCGGTCATCGACAACGCCCTGGCCGCCGGCAACCCCTTCCCCGAACCCCTGCAAGCCCGCGCCAAGGCCCGCAAAGCCCTGGGCGACCAGCGCAAACCCCTGGGCGACCAGCGCAAACCCCTGGGCGACCAGCGCAAACCCCTGGGCGACCAGCGCAAACCCCTCCCCGCAGCGATTCAAAAACAGTTCCCCAGCCGCTTCCTCTTCACCGAAGAAATGGGCTGGGTGCCGGAGGGGTGGGAAGTGTTGCCGGTAAGTCAGGCTATCGACATCAATCCCAGGGTTGCGTTGAGGAAGGGCCAAAAGGCGAAATATGTCGATATGAAGGCGCTCCCGACTTCCGGCTACACTGTTGATGAGGTGGTGGAAAAGGCATATTCCGGTGGGGCAAAATTTTGCAATGGGGACGTGTTGTTGGCTCGGATAACCCCTTGCCTGGAGAACGGAAAGACAGGTGTGGTCGATTTCCTGGAAGAAAGCGAGCCAGGTTTCGGCTCAACTGAATTTATCGTACTCAGGGCAAAGGGTGTCATCGGAACACCATTTATAGCTACGCTTGCCCGTGATGATAATTTCAGAAAACACTGTGTAACCAGCATGGTTGGTTCGTCTGGGAGACAGCGCGTCCAAAATGCCTGTTTTGACTCGTATTATGTATGCATACCTGGCAGCAGCACCATTATGGTGGAGTTTCACGGCACATGCGCTCCCATGTTTGAAAAAATGACGGCCCTAAAAAATGAAACCCGTACTGTGGCAATATTACGCGACACCCTGCTCCCCAAACTGATCTCCGGCCAACTCCGCATCCCCGATGCCGAACAACTGCTTGCCGAGGTTGCCTGAGCATGACCAGGCAGCGATCCATCCGGCTACAGAAAGAGCCGGTAATCCGCATTCAGTACGGCGGCCAGTTTTCGGGCCCGCTCCTTGCCGATGGGGCGCCTGCCGTTTTCCATTTCCGAGATATGGCGCTGGGGAATTCCGGTCAATTCGGCCAGTTGGGCCTGGGTAAGGTCTTCGCGATAACGGTAGCCGCGCAGGGCAACGGCCCATTCCGGCTGGCCGGTAAAATGTTTGGCGTAAAACTGATCGGCCGTGATCCCGTCTGCTCCGTTCGCGGCCGGCTCGACCGCGGCCACAAAACGCTTGATCCGCTCCACGTTGGCCGGATGAACCTTGAGCCGGAGCGTAACCAGTTCCTTGTCAGTACGGGGCTTTTTCATGGGTGCCGGCATAGACGATCTCCACGGTGATGGTGGCCTTGTCTTCGGTCCAAACCGCCACATAGGTCGGTTTGCCTTTCTTGAGATGGCAGTGGTGCTGGTGGGGCCCCAGATTGGAGTAATTCGGCCAGTCACCCGAACCGGGCCACCTCGGCGAATACTGGCCATCAGCGCATAAAGCGCGGCAAGAGCCCCTTTGGGCAGCTTCAGGCTCTGCTTCTCGGCCTTCTTGGTCAGATTGACCTGCCATTGCATAATTAATATACCTTTTATGAGTATAAGTCAAGACGCCGCCGACATGCAGTTCTTGCCGGATATACGGAATGTATTCGATAGGGGATGATAATACAAACCGCGAATCTCCTTTTGATCGCGGTTGTATTTATGGTAAGGGTTTCAACAACCCCGATGCGAAAAAACTTGTAGAGGTGGACAGTGGAACGACGCTGAATGTTTAACTTGACAACGAAAGGAATATTCCTTACTTTTGTTGTAAAACAAACGAAGGAGTAACGCCATGCCAGCCATTCACCAAGTCGCCACCATTACCGCCAAGGGGCAGATTACCTTACCGAAACCGATCCGGCAGGCGCTGGGGGTGGATTTAGGCGGCAAAGTCGCCTTTGATCTGGTCGGTTCCCAAGTGGTGGTCAGCCGGGCGGAAGCTGCTTCCCACGAGGATCCGGCCATCGCCGGCTTTCTCTCCTTACTGGAGAAGGAGATCCGGGCCGGCAAACACCTTGACGCGCTGCCTGACGATCTGGCCCGCTCCCTCCTCGCGGCCACCGGGCGTTCCGTCGATTCGGAGGAAGAGATCACGGGCGATGTGGCCCTGTGATGCAGCGGCACGGCTGGAACCTGCTATTTCACATCTGCCTGATTGAGCAGCTCCGGAAACTCGAGACCGCTGCCGCCCGCGCCAAGGATAATGACCCCGCCGGTTTTACTTCCAACGCCAACGTGCGGCTGTTCAACACCCTGGCGCACCTGATCATGGACGCAATACCCAGTGATCCCGGCCACGAGAAATATCGTCAGGGCAACACCTTGGGGCCGTCCTTCCGGCATTGGCGCCGGGCCAAAATCGGTCGGCGCTTCCGCTTGTTTTTCCGCTTTGATTCCATCGTCAGGATCATCATTTTTGCCTGGGTCAACGACCAGCACACCCTCCGCTCTGCGGGCAGCAAAACCGATCCTTACGCCGTCTTCCAGAAAATGCTGCAACGCGGTAATCCTCCGGATGACTGGGAAGGCTTGATGACGGCAAGCAAGAGCGATTGGAAGTAGGGGCCGGTTATGTCCGTCAGCCAACCACGCGCACTTTCCCGCCGAATCCTGCCAGGGAGTGAACGTGCCCTCGCCCCGAGAATTTCTGACGTTCTATCGGCGTAACCATTGATAATGTTAGAGCAAGGGGTGAGGCGTGACCTTTAATGAAGCCAAGCTGGAACAGGCGATCATCACCCTGCTGGGGGAGCAGGGTTACCCGCACTTTAAGGGCGAGGCGCTGGCGCGGCGGTCTGACGAGGTTCTGCTGCGGGACGATCTGGGCGAGTTTCTGGCCCGCCGTCACGGCGACGAGGGGATCACCGCCGGCGAGATTGCTTCCATCTGCCGCCGGCTGGAACGGCTGCCGGCCCTTGATCTTTATGAATCCAACCGGACCATCCACCGGCTGGTGGCCGACGGTTTTCTGCTCAAGCGCGAGGATCGCAGCCGCAAGGATCTTTACATCCAACTGATCGATTACGCCGGGCTGCCCGCCCAGCGCCTCCCCCGCCCCGGCGAGGTGGAGACCCTGACGGGGGAGCAGTCGCCCGCCTACCGGGCCGACGGCAATATCTACCGGCTGGTCAGCCAGTTGGAGGTGGTCGGCCACGAAAAGCGGATTCCCGATGCCGTGCTCTACCTCAACGGCCTGCCCCTGGTGGTCTTCGAGTTCAAGAGCGCCATCCGGGAAGAGGCCACCATTCACGATGCCTACGTCCAACTGACCACCCGCTATGTCCGGGCGATTCCCGAGCTGATGAAGTACAACGCCCTCTGCGTGATCAGCGACGGGGTCAACAGCCGGCTGGGCTCGCTGTTCGCCCCCTACGAGTTTTTCTATACCTGGCGCAAGGTCAGCGGCGAGGAAACCATCGACCAGGACGGGATCAACGCCCTCCATACCATGATCGCCGGGCTGTTCGACCAGGACCGGCTGCGCCAGGTGATCCGCCACTTCATCTACTTCCCCGATGTCTCCAAGCGCGAGGAGAAGGTGGTCTGCCGCTATCCCCAGTTCTACGCGGCGACCAAACTCTACCAAAATATCCTGGCCCACCGGAAGCTGCCGGACGGCACGGGGGGCGACGGCAAGGGCGGCACCTACTTCGGCGCCACCGGCTGCGGCAAGAGCTTCACCATGCTCTTTCTCACCCGGCTGCTGATGAAGAGCCTGGAGTTCGAGAGCCCGACCATCGTGCTGATCACCGACCGCACCGATCTCGATGCCCAGCTCGCCCACCAGTTCACCAACGCCAAGGGCTATATCGGCGACCAGACGGTGATCAGCGTCGAGAGCCGGGCCCGCTTGCGGGAGCTGCTCAAGGGCCGCAACAGCGGCGGGGTCTTTCTGACCACGGTGCAGAAGTTCACCGAGGATACCCGACTGCTCAGCGACCGGGCCAATATCATCTGCATCTCTGATGAGGCCCATCGCAGCCAGGTCAATCTCGACCAGAAGGTGCGGCTGACCGAAAACGGAGTCAAGCGCACCTTCGGCTTTGCCAAGTACCTGCACGATTCCCTGCCCAATGCCACCTATGTCGGCTTCACCGGCACCCCAATCGACGCCACCCTGGATGTCTTCGGCCCGGTGGTCGATGCCTACACCATGACCGAGTCGGTGAAGGACGAGATCACCGTGCGCATCGTCTATGAGGGGCGGGCGGCCAAGGTGATCCTGGACAACGGCAAGCTCGAAGAGATCGAGGCCTATTACGCCAAGTGCGCCGAGGAGGGGGCCAGCGACTACCAGATCGAGGAGAGCAAGAAGGCCAGCGCCCGGATGCACGCCATCCTGGGCGACCCGGACCGGATTCGGGCCCTGGCGGTGGATTTTGTCCACCACTACCAGCGGCGGCTGGAGGAGGGCGCCAGCGTAATGGGCAAGGCAATGTTCGTCTGCAGCAAGCGCGAGATCGCCTACGCCCTGTGGCGGGAGCTGATCGCCCTGCGGCCGGAGTGGAACCGGGCGCGGGCCGGCGGCGAAGGGGCGGAATTGAGCGCGGCCGAGCGGCGGGAGATCAAGCCCATGGAGCGGGTCAAGCTGATCATGACCAGGAGCCCGGACGACCCCAAAGAGCTCTACGACCTGCTGGGCACCCCGGAGTACCGCAAGGAGCTGGACCGCCAGTTCAAGCAGCCGGAGTCCAACTTCAAGATCGCCATCGTGGTCGATATGTGGCTCACCGGCTTCGACGTGCCCTTTCTGGACACCATCTATATCGACAAGCCGATCCAGCGCCACAACCTGATCCAGACCATCTCGCGGGTCAACCGCCGCTACGCGGGCAAGGAGAAGGGGCTGGTGGTGGACTATATCGGGATCAAGAAGCAGATGAACCTGGCCCTGGCCCACTACAACCAGGCCGACCGGCAGAACATCGAGGAGATCGGACAGTCGCTGGTGGTGGTCAGGGACCACCTCGACCTGCTGGGCCGGATCTTCCATCGCTTCGACACCACCCCCTATTTCGTAACTGATCACGGGGTCGACGGGGTAAGCGGTCACGGGGTGCCGCAGGTTGCGGCAAGCGAGACGGTAAAGCGTACATCAGTAGGTGAGCCGGCTCGATCGCCGCAAGATGCGGTGCCCCGTGATCGCTTAACCTATTTCCGGGGCAGCCCGGTGGCGCAGCTCAATTGCCTCAACCAGGCGGCGGAGTATGTGCAGATTACCGACCAGATCGAAAAGCGCTTCATGCGCCTGGTCAAGCGCCTCAAGGCCGCCTACGACATCTGCAGCGGCTCGGAGGAGCTGAGCCGGGAGGAGCGCGACCGGATTCACTTCTACCTGGCGGTGCGCTCCATCGTTTTCAAGCTGACCAAAGGGGATGCCCCGGATACCGCCCGGATGAACGCCCGGGTGCGGGAGCTGATCGGCGAGGCCCTGCAGAGCGCGGGGGTGGAGGAAATTTTCAAGCTGGGGGAAGATAAGGCCGGCGAAATCGATATCTTCGCCGACGACTACCTGGCCCGGATCGAGAAGATCAAGCTCCCCAACACCAAAATCAAGCTCCTGCAGCAACTGCTGGCCCGGGCGATCGCCGACTTCAAGCAGGTCAACAAGACCCGGGGGCTCGATTTTGCCAGGAAGTTCAAGGCCCTGGTGGATGTTTACAACCAGCGCAAGGAAGAGGACGTGCTGGTCGGCAACGTGCTGGAGGATTTTTCCGCCGAGATCATCGACCTGATCCAGGCCCTGAAAAAGGAGCGCGACTCCTTCGCCGATTTAGGCATCGACCTGGAAGAGAAAGCCTTCTACGACATCCTCAAGGATCTGATGATCAAATACGACTTCAGCTACCCCGAGGATAAGCTGCTCGCCCTGGCCAAAGCGGTCAAGCTGGTGGTGGACGACAAGGTCAGATACACCGACTGGAACCAGCGGGCGGACATCAAGGCCGAACTCAAGGTGGACCTGATCCTGGTCCTGGCCAAGCACGGCTACCCCCCGGTGGACCGCGACGAAGTTTACCGGGAAATCTTCGAACAGGCCGAGAATTTCAAGCAATACCAGCAGGCCCGGAAAAATTGGGGTCAGAAAAATTGGGGTCAGACACCATTTTCTCCCCAGGGATAAACAGAAAAGAGAACAGAAAAGGGGTCAGACCCCTTTGAACATTCTCAAGAATTAAGACTGACAAGGGGGAAGTGATACCCCCAAGGAGCTAACCAGAATGAAGACCCTGAAAGCAGCCTTGCTCACTCTACCGATTGTTCTGGCGCTGACCATACCGGCATGGGCCCTGCCCGGGGTAGAGAAGAGAGCCCCAACCCCACCGCCGCCCCAAGTGGTCGCCCAGGGAAATAACTTACCCCAACATGAGGGGTGGCGGGACCGCTACGACCGGATGATGGAGGCGCGGGATTCGGCCATTAGCCGTTGCGGACCACCCGAGGGAGGTTGGTTCGGAGGGGAGGAAAACAGAAAGTAACCATAATAGAAAGATCGGAGTTGTTGGAACAGCGGCTACCTGGCAGAAAAGGGGGCAGACCCATTTTCGTTCGAGATCGGGCATGTAAGGGAAGGGGAAGGGCATGAGAAGACCGCTATCACGCAACTGCTATCGCAGACGGGGATCATTTTTTCCGTTGCTGTGCTTAGATCGATTTGAACTCCGACCGGAGGACTCGCCATGCTGACCCATAAACAATATCCGATGCTGCTCGCCCTGGTGCTCTTCGTCTGCTTGCTGAAGATCGCCGGCCCCGGACTGCCAAATCCGGCTTACGCCGCCAGCGGCGAAATCAGTACCGTCGAAGTGGTCAGCCGCTATGGGCCGAGCGTCGTCGCGGTGCATATGATGGTGGAGGGGTTCCTGATTCATCCCACCCTGGAACCGCAAGACTATCAGGGGGGCGGCAGCGGCTTTGTGGTCGACGATGAGGGGCGGATCGTCACCAATTATCACGTGGTGGCCGCCGCCCTGCAGGATCCGGAGCCGGGGGCGACGGAGCTGGCCCTGCTGCCGGAGGCCACCATTACCGTTTCCTTTATTGAAGATCCCGATCGGTTTTTTCCTGTCAGGGTCCGCGGCGCCAATCCGGATTTCGATCTGGCGCTGCTGGAAATAATTGATCCCGAAGATCGGCCCAAGGTCGGGCCGCTGCCGCTGGGTGACTCGGCCGGGATCAAAGCCGGGGAGAAGGCGATTGCCATCGGCAGTCCTTTTGGTCTGCACTCTTCGGTCACCACCGGGGTGGTATCGGCGATCGAGCGCGAGCGGCCCGGGCTGATCGGGATCGATATTCCGTTTATTCAGACCGACGCGGCCATCAACCCCGGCAACTCGGGTGGGCCGCTGTTTAACGCCCACGGGGAGGTGATCGGCATCAACAATGCCATCCTGGCCGCCGGTTCCGGCCCCGGCTCGTTCCTCGGGGTGGGGTTCGCGGTGCCGGTTAACCTGCTCAAGGAGAGCATGGATGCACTGGTGGCCGGCGGTCTCTCCGGAGTGGCGGCGGCGTTGGCAGAGTTGCCGGACCGGCCGCGCCTGGGATTGTCCGCCGCCTTGAGTGTCGAGGATTTCCCTCCCCCGCTGCGGCGGGAGTTGAATCTCCCCGCCCACGGTATTGTAATCACCGATATCAGCCCCGGGGGCCCCGCCGACCGGGCCGGGCTGATCGGTCCCACCGGCGCCGCTTCTATAGGCAGATTGACCGTGCCCGTCGGCGGCGACATCATCGTTGCCGCCAACGGTGAAAAAATGCGTCGGATTATCGATCTGCAGCAATTGGTGCTGCGGGCCAAAGCCGGGGATGTGGTGACGCTCACGGTCTGGCGCGACGGAGAAATGCGCCAGGTGGAAGTGACCCTCGAAGTTGTTGCGGTGGAGTAGCAGGCAGGGAAGGGAGGGGGCATCCCCGGTGAGGAGAATTTATGAAGCGATTTCAATTTACGGTCGGGCAAAAGGTTGTGCCGGGTTTTCTTTACGGCACGGCCTGGAAAGAAGAGCGCACCGCGCGTTGTGTTGAGGAGGCCATCGCCGCGGGATTTCGTGGTATTGATACGGCCAACCAGCGCAAGCACTATTTTGAAGCGGGAGTCGGCCGCGCCCTGCAAACAATTTTTGCCGCCGGAGACCTGCAGCGGGAAGATCTTTTCATCCAAACGAAATTCACCGAAGAACGTGGTCAGGACCATCGTCTTCCCTATGATCGAGCCGCTGCCCCGGCTGACAAAGTGAGACAGTCCCTGGCCAGCTCTTTGGAGCATCTTGGCATTGACTATCTCGACTCTTTTATTCTCCATGGCCCTTCCGTCCCGTACGGCTTGAGCAGCACCGATTGGCAAACCTGGAGGGCCATGGAGGAGTGCCAACGAGAGGGAAAGACGGAATTATTGGGAATAAGCAATGTCAGCCTTGAGCAACTGGAGGAGCTTTGCGGCAATGCCGCGATCCTCCCGGCTTTTGTGCAGAATCGATGTTTCGCCCGGACCGGCTGGGATCGTCAGGTCCGCCATTTTTGCCGCGAGCAGGGGATTATTTACCAGGGCTTTTCTCTCTTGACTGCCAATCCCGAAATTTTCCGCGAACCCGCTTTCGGCGCCATCGTCGAACGAACGGGGGCCACCCCGGCGCAAGTAGTTTTCCGCTTTGCGCTCGGCACAGGGATCCTTCCCCTGACCGGAACGACCGATCCCGCCCATATGCGGGAAGACCTGGCCTGCGCCGACCTGGAACTCAACCGGGATGAATTAGCCACCATCGAATCCTTGGCCGGCTAGTGCCCCTTGAGCTAACTCGAGAGAAAAGTGCTCAGACCCCTTTTCATATTATAGTCTTTGATCATCCTGCCCGGCTAGGGCAATAGGGGTAATGATTGATGAGCGAGGCCAACCCGCGTTTCTGGGAAATTTTCTTCGAGGTCTATGAAAGCCTGCCCCGGCAGGGTCCCGGTAATCGCGCTTGCGCGGCCAGAGCACTTGGGCTTTGCCGCGACCTGCCGCAAGCCCCCGCGATCCTCGATTTGGGGTGCGGGGTCGGCGGGCAAACTCTCCAACTCGCCGAACTGGTCGGGGCGGGTTCCATCGTGGCAATCGACAGTCATCCGCCGAGCATCGAACGGCTGCAGGCGGCGATCCCCGAACGCGGTCTGGCCCGGCGGGTCCGGGCAATCGTTGGAGATATGGCCCACCCGGGACAGCCGCAGGGCAGCTTCGACCTCATCTGGTCGGAAGGCGCGCTTTACAACATTGGTCTGCGGAAGGCCCTTGACGTCTGCCATGGCTTGCTGCGTCCCGGCGGCTACCTTGCTTTCACCGATGCGGTCTGGCGCAGGAAGAACCCTCCGCCGGAGGTCAGGGCAGGATTCGACCAGGAATACCCGACCATGGGATGGCTGGAAGATGATGTGGCCGCGATCCAGGAGTGCGGATTCGAGCTCGTCGGACACTTCACCCTGCCCGATGAAGCCTGGTGGGAGGATTTCTACACTCCCATGGAGACTCGTATTGCGGAGTTGCGAGGGAAATATGCCAACGATGCCGAAGCCTCGGCCATCCTCGACCAACTTGCCGAGGAACCCGAACTGCACCGCCGTTATTCCGGCTTCTATGCCTATGAGTTCTTCGTTGCCCGCCTCCCGCTGGCACCGTCGCGGCCCGAAATGATCCAGGCTCCCTCACAATGAACCCCGGCGGACGGACTTGCGCCCGCCGCTTACCCCGTGGGCCCCATGATCAGTTACTTTGATTTGATGCGTAAAAACAGGAAATAACACCAATGAAGCCAAGAATCAGCATGATCACTCTCGGTGTTCGCGATCTGGCCGCAGCAATCGAGTTCTACGAAAAGGGACTAGGCTTTCCTCGAATGGAGTCGCCGCCCGAGGTCGCTTTTTTCACCCTCAACGGTACATGGCTGGGATTGTATGGGCGGGAATCACTGGCTGAAGATGCAACAGTTTCTTCTGAAGGAGAAGGTTTCGAAGCATTTACGCTAGCGCACAACGTCACCTCGGAGGAAGATGTTGATAAGGTGATATCGCAAGCTCTCGAGGCCGGAGCTACCTTGGTCAAAAACCCACATAAAGTGTTTTGGGGCGGCTACAGCGGTTATTTCAAAGATCTCGATGGGCATCTTTGGGAGGTGGCTCATAACCCGTTATTCTGGGTAGGTCCCACAGATGATAAAGAGTAACAACGACTGGCAATTGTGGCGCTTTGCGCCCCTTTTGCTCGCGGTTCGTAACCAATCACAGAGTTTGTCCCGTAAGCGGTCACGGGGTGCCGCACAGGTTGCGGCAAACGGGACGGCGATGCGTACATCAGTACGTGAGGCCGGCCCGATCGCCGCAAGATGTGGTGCCCCGTGACCGCCTACCGAAGGTCAACACAACGTTGCTCAGCTGGGCGACCCACAAAGGGGGGCCTCCGTGGTATCGATTCGTTGCTTCAGGCAAGCAGATCGTGAGGCCCTTCGCGATCTGGTGCTGCAGCTCCATGAGACGGTTCGACCGTTTGATGTCGACCTTGCGCCCGGTGAGCAGATCATCGAGCGCTACTTCAACGACTTATTACTGCGGGTAGAGCAGTCTGCAGGCGCGGTCTTCGTCGCCGAAGATGACCGCCGCCTGGTGGGCTATGTGTGCCTCCGGGGCCAGTTAACTCCTGATGATCTGGACGAGAGACCCGATCCGTACAGTTTCATGGCGGAACTTTTCGTCCGCCCGGACTATCGCAAACGCGGGATTGGCCGGAAGCTTGTGGAGCGAGCGGAAAGTCACGCCGCCGAAAGCGGAACTTACAAGATGGAGTTGAAAGTGCTTGCGCAAAACCAACCGGCGGTGCGGTTCTACGAGGCGCTTGGCTACAAGCCACGTATCGTCGTCATGAGCAAGCGAATAGGGACTTCCGAACGTGAAGCTGGGAGCTGAAGCAGTGGTCCGCACCGCTGAGCACATGTGCTATGGGGCTGCAAGGTCCTGAAAAAAAGAAAAAGGGGTCAGCCCCCTTTTCGTCCTGTGATTAGGGACCTGTGGGGACGTTCATAAATTTATAAGTTTCTCCAGTTGCCAGCCTTCCTGGTTATCCTTGAAAATCCTGCCCCGATCAATCCCCCGACGGGGATGATGTGATGCGCGGGCCCGGGGGCATCTACGCGGGAATGTGGTCAACATGCCTGGAACAGAGTCGTGCTGTAGTTGGTCTAGATTTGATATCGATCCGGCCATGGGTCTGAAAACGCCATTTCCACTCGTAGAAACTGGTTCGGGCCATGCCGGCCTGACGGCAGGCCTTGGAGACGCCGGTGGACCAGCCTTTGGATCATTCTGGTTGATTTACAGCGGAACGAACACCTTGCCGTTGGCCACTTCGTCGTGGTGCTCCCCCCTCCCTCCAGGAGGGAAGGGAAGGGGGGATCGACTATCTTACAATCAGGTCGTTTTTCACACTCTTAACCCCGGCAACGCCACGGGCCACCTCGCCGGCCTTCTTGACGTTCTGCGCCGAATCGACAAAGCCGCTCAACTGAACTTCCCCTTTGAAGGTCTCAACGCTGATCTGCAGTGTTTTCAGAGTCGGTTCTTCAAAAATGGCGGCCTTGACTTTGGTGGTAATAACGCTGTCATCGATAAACTCGCCGGGACTTGACTGCTTTTGAGTGGAAGCACAGCCAAGGAAAGCGATCATCAACACCAACAGAGCCAGGCTCTTCATAATCCAATGCAGTTTCAACATAATGTTTTCTCCTTTGTTGTTGGGTTGATCGGCAGCTCTTCGGGAGGTCCCGTTGTCGTTCGGAGTTGCTCTCTCAGAGCCATTATTCGGGAACGCCGGATATATCCTGCTACAGCGGCCATGATCAGCAGCTGGTACCATCAAACTTGCAGCTTTTTCAGCTCCTCCATACCAGTTGTAGAGATGATGGAGTTGAATCTGATTTCCGGTTCTTCGGTGAGCAACTTCATTGCGCCGAGCAGAATGCCGAAATGAACGGATCGCACATGCGCGTCCAGATCGTCGCGGGATTCCCATTCCTCTTTGATGTAGATTGAGTTTTCCGCCTCAATATCGACGTAACAATGGCAGTCAATGCAGCCCTGCTCGAGCCTGATCGGCCCAAGTATCGCTTTAACGGCTTGCAGTATCTCTTTACGCTTGGCGGGTGGCGCCGTCAGCTTGATTGAGGCATCCATCATGGTCTCACCTTGGCTGTTCATAGCATGCTCAACTCAAAAATTTCCTCACTTCCCAATGTTCGTTCAGCCTATAGCCTGCCTCTTCCTTGGATGAGATTGAGCAGCACAACGATAACGGCAATAACCAACAGAACGTGTATAAAGCTTCCCATGGTGTAACCGCTCACCAGCCCCAGCGCCCACAGAACGATTAGGATTATTGCAATTGTCCACAACATGATAACCTCCTTTTTGGTTGCTTATCACCACTGTCGACTATTGTGTAAAACCGGCGAGCAGTGGGCAAGCAATTATGTTGTTATTGCCTGTTTCTCAACTTTTTTTGCTGCCCACAACCAGCAGCATAATGCCGCCTACGAGCGCGAGAGCTCCCACAATCGGGGGCAGCGGCAGCGTTCTCGTCCGCTCCGCCGTCATTTGCAGTGGTCCGAGATCGACAACTTTCTCTTTGGTCGTGTAGCTAATGCCCTGATAGGCAAAAGCAACGACCCCTATGGCAATGAGGATGATCCCTAATAACATGTTTGTTTTCATTTAATTCACCTCCTCGTCGTTATTTATTGCCTTGGACCATTCCTGATTTGACCTGGTTAATGGCGGTCAGCAGGGGCTTGATCGATTCCTGTACACGCTTGCCATCCATAACGGCCCTATGGGCGACCGGCCTGATGGATTCAATCCCCTGAGGGGTCAGGTCGTTGGAGAGATACCTTTGTATTTCCCTGGTATCATTCAAATATGCCTGGAGAGCGCCTTTTACCCCGATGCTGGCTTCGGGAATTTTCGCGTAGGCTGCCCGCATATCCACGCGACGCTGTTCGCTGAGTTCCTGGATCTCGGCGCTGGCGTATGAAGTTTCCCATTTTTCGAAAAAGGTGTCGCGCTGGCTCTGCATCTCATCGGCGTGCTGGTTCAAGCGGCTGCCCAAGGCCTCCATCTTCTTGACCTCTTTGGAGTAAGCCTTGTAGGCTTTTCGGGTGTCTTTCTGAGCCGGCATTACCAGACTTGCCAGAGATGCGTTGGTGGCATCGATCTGCAAGCCGGCTTGCCGGTAGTCGTTCTCCAGCGCCTGCATGGTGTCGGTGGTTTTTGTCGCCCGATCCATTCCGATTGTTGCGCAGCCGGGCAGATAAATGATTGCACCGAAAAGCACCAAGAGGGGAAGAACGGCCTTTGTAAATCTTGATTTCATAAATTTTCCTATGTTAAGAGGAGGTAACTTTGCCGTTTTTCCACAGACAATCTCCTGGAGAAAACTGACGCCACTTTGGCAGAATGCACGACGGGCATATGTGCCGTTGTGTTAATGATATTTGCAACTAGCGTGCCAGCTAAAACCAGCCGATACGGAGCAGGTAAGATGCTGATCACAAAGGACAAAGGGGAAAGAAGGCGGGTGGTTGGGAGGAAAAGCTGATAATGGAGTCCGTCATATTTGATATATCTGTCATATATGACAGAAAAGAGGTGGGGCATCCAATCACAAGCCTGGATTTTCTCCTGCTATGCTCGCTGCCGGCTGTTAAATCATCATAACAGCCGGCAGCGGTCATTCATTTTCTTTAGTATTTGACTCGAATTACTCGATTGTCATCCGGTTGTTTACATCCTCGACGCCTTTCACGTCCTTGGCGAGCTTGGTGGCCAGGTCCTTTTCGGCGGCGTTTTTGGCCTTGCCGCTCAATGTAACCACGCCATTCTTAGTTTCGACCTTGGTCTGAAGGCCGCTGGTCGAACGGTGATAGAGCAACGTCGTCTTGACCATGGCGGTGATGGAGGCGTCATCGATCTTGTCTCCTATCGTACGGATATCCTTGGTTCCTTTAGAACTTTCTTTCGCGGGCTTGGCCACGGCCATTTCATTTTTTACGTCCTTGACCCCTTCGATATCCTTGACATATTCTGTCGCCAGGTCTTTTTGGGCCTGATTGTCAGCCTCGCCGCGCAAGGTTACGATGCCGTCTTTGACGTCAACCTCGGTTTTAAAGCCGCTCACGTTGCGATGGAACAAAAGAGTGGTTTTGACTTTCGTCATGATCCATGCATCTGACATCTCATCGTGTTTCTCTTCTTTGACTTCCAGCTTGTTGTCAACACTCTTGACGCCGGGCAAACTCGCCACGGTTTCAGCGGCCAATAATTTGTGGGATTCTTCGGATACGGTTCCCGTCAAGCTGACGACGCCGTCCTTGGACTTGATCTTGATTTCATCGTCCTTGAGGTAGTTCTTGAACACATACGACTGCTTGGCTGACGATTCGATCTGGTCGTCCTGGCCGGAGGCTTGCGCCGGTACGCTGAACGACAGAACTGCTACCGCTGCCAACATTAGGGCTATGGAAAATATTACTTTCATCCGATCTTCTCCTTGTACTGGTATTTTTCGACATTTTTACTCCGAAGACCCTATGAGTTACGGAGTTCTGGCAGTGGCGCCGCATGCAGTCGCAGGCGGAAGCCGAGGGTAGGCCGTGGCATCATTAAGACGCGCCCATCAGTCGCCCAATACCTCCTTGATCTTGCCGATTTTTTCATGAACCTTGCCGGCCAGCTTTTCGCCGGTGCCTTCCGCTTCCAACTTCTTGTTGCCGGTTAGTTTTCCGGCCGTTTCCTTGACCTTGCCTTTTGCCTCGTGCAGCTTGCCTTCCGCTTTGTCTCCGGTGCTCGATTTCATGATGTCCTCCCGTTGGTGTTCCTGGGTAACTGCTTGCCTGATAAAATGGTTGAAATGAACAGGGCCGTACTCATTTCCCGCTTATAAGGACAATAGCAATTAGCGTGCCGGCGACAAGCTGTGAATTATTTGGGAGCAAAATGCTGGTTATATGAGGTAAAAATGAATGCGCACGGGCAGGGGGGGAGAGAATCCGTCAGGGGTATCCGCCATACTTGACATTACTGTCATATATGGCGGCCAGAGTGAAGGTAGCTTTTCCTTTATGGATGGTGGAGGCCGTATTTCCGCATGCGGGCCCGAAGCGTGCTGGGATTGAGGCCTAGAATAATCGCCGCCCCTTTTTTCCCCTCGATGCGCCAACCGGTTTTCTGCAGCACCTTTAAAATATGGTCGCGTTCCAGGTCGGCGAGGGCGTGGACCTCGTTTTCTCCCCCCGGCTCCCGAAACGTATCGAAGCGGTCCAACACCTGGAGTTCAGATCCATGACTGGTGATGACCGCCCGCTCGATGACATTTTCCAGCTCCCGCACGTTGCCGGGCCATTGGTATTCCTGCAGGGCGTTCATGGTTTTCTGCGAAACGGCATCGATCTCCTTGCCGATTTTCTTGTTGTACTTGGCGACGAAATACTGGACGAGGATGGGGATGTCATCCTTGCGCTGCCGCAGGGGCGGAATGGTGATGGGGAAAACGTTGAGCCGGTAGAACAGGTCCTCCCGGAAGCGGCCGGCGCGGATCTCTTCCTCCAGCTTGCGGTTGCTGGCGGCGATGATCCGGACATTGACCTTGATGGTGTGGGGGCTGCCCAGGCGCTCGAACTCGCCGTCCTGAATGACCCGCAGCAGCTTGCACTGCAGCGGCAACGGCATTTCGCCGATTTCGTCGAGGAATATGGTGCCGCCATTGGCCAGTTCGAAGCGCCCCATCTGCAGCGCATTGGCGCCGGTGAACGCCCCTTTTTCCCTCCCGAAGAGTTCGCTTTCGATCAGGTTCTCCGGTAGCGCTGCGCAGTTTACGGTGATCATCGGCCGGTTCTTGCGCACGCTACGGCTGTGGATGGCCCGGGCGATCAAACCCTTGCCGGTGCCGGTCTCACCGAGGAGAAGAACTGTTGCCTCCTGCGGGGCCACCTGCTCGACCCGGAAGAAGACATACGAGATAGCGTCGCTTTTTCCGAGGATATCACCGAAGTCGTACCCCCGGGAGAGCTCCTTCTGAATTTGGATATTCTCCACCTGCAGCCGGTCCGACAACAGCTTGATTTCTGCGTTTGCTTTACGCAGCGAGGCTTCGGCGGCCTTGCGTTCCTCGACTTCCAGCAGAAGCTGTTCGTTTGCGCTGACCAGCGCCTGGGTTCGTTTTTCTACCATCTGCTCCAGGGTGCCATAGGCTTTTTGCAGTGCGTCTTCCGCCCGCCGGCGGTCGCTGACGTCGAGGACCGTGGTATGGATATAGTCGACCTTGTCGCCGATATTTTTCACCATGATGCTCTGCAGCTCAACAGGCAGCGTCGTGCCGTCTTTTCTCTTAAGGTCGATTTCACATTTCTGCATGCCTTGGTTATGTGAAACGGCGTCGCGGTGTCTGGAAAAAATCTCCCGGCTGGCAGCATTGCTAAGCAAATCGCTAAAAGGCATTTTGACCAACCGTTGCCTCTCGATCCCCAGAAGCTGCGCCCCGGCAAGGTTCACCTCGCGGATCAATCCGCCCGCATCAATGGTGAAATAGCCCACAGGGGCAAAGTCATAGAGTTCGGCATACCTGTTCCGCGATAATTCAAGCTCCTCCCTGGTGTTGCGCAATTCGGCATTCTGCATCTCCAGCTCGATCTGGTGGACCGTGAGTTCATGCAGGAGTCGCTGTGCCTCCGGCTCGGTTCGGGCCTGGTGGATTCCTCCCCCCACCGGCGCCTGCGGTTGCTCGGCCTTCTGGCGGTGCAGTTTGCCGGCTGCGGTCTGCCTGGGCTTACCTTTGTCGATTCCCATGATCAACCTCCGCCTTAAACCCTTTCAACTGCATGCGTAATGCAAATAATTTCGCCAGCGACGTCTTCCCGCGGTTGCTGATTGTCCGCTCAGCTAACTCCTGGCCCTGAGTTGTGCCTTGAGTCTGGCGATCTCCTCGCGCAGTTCCGCTTCCAACTGCTTGGCGGCGGTGATGTCGGCGAAGGTGATCACCACCCCAGAGATGACGTCCTCAACAGTACGGTATGGCATGATGCGCACTGTAAACCAGCGTTCGTTGGTGGCGGCGATCTGCTTTTCCGAAAAGGTCAGCGTCCGCAGCACCTCCTGCACATCGTCGCTCATCCCGGGATAAAACAGCTCGTTGACGATGTCGGTAAGCGGCCGCCCGACATCGCCGGGGATCAGCTTGAATAGTTTGTCCGCTCCGGGGGTAAAGCGCTTGATGCGAAGCTCGTTGTCTAGAAACACGGTGACGATTTCCGTGCTGTTGAGCAGGTTGCGCATGTCGTCATTGATTCCCGCCAGCTCTTCCATTTTGGACTGTTGCTCGGCGTTCACGGTTTGCAGCTCTTCGTTCAGGGACTGCAACTCCTCCCGTGAGGTGGTCAGTTCCTCGTTGGTGGACTGCAGCTCCTCGTTGGTGGACTGCAACTCCTCGTTGGTCGATTTAAGTTCTTCCTGCGAGGATTGCATTTCCTCCTGGAGCATGCGCGTTTCCTCATGCATTTGTTGGAGTTTATCCTCCAGTTCGATCACCCTGGCGTTGTTGGCAGCCGCGGTACGGGAGCGTCCGGGCGCTTTCTTTGCCACGGGGGCCGGCACGTCGTTGAATACGATCATCGCCATGTCCCGCAACGCATCCGGCTCCTTAATCGCCAGGACGGTGAGATCGACGTGCGAAATGCCGCCCTCGCCGCCGACCCTGAGCCCCTTGACGGTGATCGCTTCTTTCTGCCGGAAAGCCTTTTGGAAGGCGATCCCCAGCTCGAACCGGAGCCCGTCACGGGCCATGGCGAAAATATTCCAGTTGGCCTTGCCGGCCGCCGGCTCCAGGTATTTGCCGGTTCGTCCGCTGATGTAGATGATGTCGCCCTGCTCGTTGACCAGCACGGCGGGTGGGCCAAAGTGCTGCAACAGCACCTGGTCCGAGAGGGACTGGAGATTGGCGGTGGATTTCAAAATCGTCTGCTCCTTGGGCAGTTCAGGTTGGGCGGGGACAAACGAGGCGGGAAACTCGACTGGGGTGATCGGCGGGACCGATTCGCGCCGCCGGAAGAGCCGTGACTTGAGGTTCAGGGGCGCGAACAGATTGGTGTGGGAGCTGACCGTCTCCGCGCTCCCCAGAAAAAGTATCCCACTGGGATTAAGACTGTAGTGAAAAAGCGGCAGCAGTTTCTTCTGAAGTTCCGGGGTCAAGTAGATCAACAGGTTGCGGCAGACGAGGATATCCAGTTTGGTGAAGGGTGGGTCCATGATGACGTTCTGCGTGGCGAAGGTCACCATATCCCGGATTTCCTTGCCGATCCGGTAGCCGTTTTCTTCGGGGATGAAAAACCGATCAAGGCGTTCGACTGAGACATCCGCGGCGATGTTGTCCGGATAGAAGCCATGACGAGCTTTGTCGATGGCATCCCGGTCGAGGTCGGTGGCGAAAATCTGGATAGTGTAACCGGCTTTGGGCTTGATTTGGCTCAGTGCTTCCTTAAGGACTATGGCCAGCGAATAGACCTCCTCCCCGGTCGAACAGCCGGCCGACCAGGCCCGTAGCAACCGGCCGGTTGGGTGGCCCTCCAGGAGTGCCGGGATGGCTTTTTCCCGGAGTTGCTCCCAGGCCGCCGGATCGCGAAAAAAACTGGTCACGCCGATCAACAGTTCCTTGAAAAGAAGTTCCACCTCCTGGGGATTTTCCTGCAAGTAGCGGACGTAGGCGGCGATCCGGTCGATCTGGTGGATGCCCATGCGCCGCTCGATCCGGCGATAGATGGTGGTCTTCTTATACATCGAAAAGTCGTGGCCGGTTTTGGCGCGCAACAGGATGACAACCTTCTCCAGGGCGCTCCGCTCTTTCACCTCCAGGGGGGTAGCGGTCTTGATAATACGGGCATGACGCAGATAGCCGATGATCTTGCCGGGCAGCTCTTCCGCCGGGGCAACCAGGTCGGCCAGGCCGGCATCGATGGCGCTGCGGGGCATGCTGTCGAACTTGGCCGAGGAGGGCTCCTGCACCAGCGCCACGCCAGCCTTCTCCTTGATTGCCCGCAGGCCCATGGTGCCGTCCGAGCCCATGCCGGAAAGGATGACCCCGATGCTTTGCTCCCGCCGGTCCTCGGCCAGGGAGCGGAGGAAAAAATCTATGGGCAGCCGCAGGCCGCGGGGCGCTGTCGGCGCGAACAGATGCAGCTTGCCATGCAGAATTGACATGTCCTTGTTGGGGGGGATCACATAGACGCAGTTTGGCTTGACCTCCATCCGGTCCCTAACCTGTAAAACTTCCATGCCGGTGGCGCGCTGAAGGAGTTCAGGCAAGAGCCCTTTGTGGTTTGGGTCGAGATGCTGGACGACGACAAAGGCCATGCCGCTGTTTTCCGGGCCATGCCGCAGAAACTGCAACATTGCCTCCAGCCCGCCGGCGGAAGCGCCGAGGCCGACGATGGGAAACAAGGAACTTTCTTGCGCCACCGGGGCGTCTTCCACGGCAAGCCTGGTTTGTTCAGTGCTTTTGGCCGGTTTTTTCAGTCGTTTCTTCATGACGAGATTTATCGGGTTTTAATTAAGTATCTGCATGGTTTGTCGCCCAGGCGCCGGCTTTCAATCAAGCAGGGTGGGCCTCGAGGCGAAGCGTCGAACTGACGCTTTGTCAGCATAAGCAATTTGCCAAAATACTTTTCAACATAAGGGGATGCGAGCCTTGTTCCATCATAGCACAATCTCCTGGCACATTGCTGCATTTCTGCCGAGACATGAATTTGACTCACTGGTCAATAAACACCACCGGGGCCAGAAATTTCGCACCTTCAGTCGCTGGGCCTCCAGTTTATGGCCAGGATCACCATCCGGAAATTCCTGAAATACCAGGAGATTCCGGATATTTCAGACATCCCTTCCCCAAGACATGCTCACCCTCCCCCCCATTTTGCCAAAAAAGTTTCCGCGAGTTTTCAGGCTAGTAGCTCTAATATCTCCCCAATTGAAATTCCTGGCATGAATTCTGCTGACACAAATTGTGTGTTAATTGCAGATATTCTTCATTAATTTTCCAGCTTTCTTTCCGTCTTCAATAATGATGGTCAATTGATCTGTAAACATAGAGAGGAGGGTTGATCAATACATTATGCCATATTGTGTAGTATCAAGGTGTAGTTTCAATCTGAAGCCTGTCAGCAAGGAGGATAGCAAATGGAAAATTTTAATTATCGACAATTTTATTTGATGTTCGTTTTAATTTGCAGTGTTTTTCTGATTACCAGTTGCAGTGGTGGATTGGAAACCAACCACTGGATCGGGGAAGAGGGGGAAGGGCAGGAACCGCCCACGGTGACCCTCACGGTGCCCGGCCATGGTAACAGCGGGGTTGCGCTCAACATCAAGGTCAGCGCCACCTTCAGCAAACAGATGGCGCCCGCAACCATCAACTCCGAAACCTTTAGCGTGAGACAAGGGACAACGGTTGTGGCGGGGACGGTGGCTTACACCGGTGTAACCGCAGTTTTTACCCCGGCCGCCAATCTTGCCGCCAACACCACCTACACCGCCACGGTGACCACCGGGGCCAGGGATCTGGCCGGCACCGCTCTGGCCGAAGATTTTGTCTGGAGCTTTACCACTGGTGCGGCCCTGGATACCACTGCTCCCACGGTGATCCTCACCGTGCCCGGCGATGGTGACAGCGGGGTGACGATCAACACCAAGGTCAGCGCCACCTTCAGCGAGGCGATGGACCCCCTGACCATCACCACCAGCACCTTTACCCTGATGCAGGGAACCAACGCCGTGCCCGGCACCTTGGTCTATTCCGGAGTAACCGGGGTTTTCACGCCCGACAGCGTTCTCGACTTTTTTACCACCTACACCGCCACGGTGACCACCGGGGCCGAAGATCTGGCCGGCAACGCCCTGGCCGCCGATCATGTCTGGAGCTTTACCACCGGGGTGGAGCTGGATACCACCAGGCCTACCGTAACTTTGGTAGAGCCGGCCGATCTTGCCACCGGAGTGGCCCTCAACAACCGGGTTTACGCCACCTTCAGCGAGGCGATGGACCCTCTGACTCTGACCACCGCGACCTTCACGGTTACCGGGGCCGGTTTCCCCATACCTGGAGGAACGGTCTCCTATGCTCCTTTAACCAAAATCGCAACCTTTGCCCCTTTGAACGATTTTGCTCCCGACACCCCCTATACAGCAACCATCACCACCGGAGCAACCGACCTGGCCGGCAACCAACTGGAAGGCAATACGGGGTTATCGGGTGAGGCCAGCGACTATGTCTGGAGCTTTACCACCGCCAGCGAGGTTTTGCCGCCCGCGGCCGTTAATCTTGGCTTGGCCTCGACTTTCGGGATTGCTGCCACCGCCGGAGTAACCAACACCCTCACCGAGCCCATAACCGATATCCACGGTGACGCGGTCCTGAATCCCAACGCCACCTGTAACGCGGTCGAGGTTGATCACACCGGCGGTTTCGGCCTTTGCGGCGGAGCCGCTCCCACCATCAGCGGCGAGGTGGTTACCACCCAATATCCGGACACCACCACCGCCCAGGCGGTCACCGATGATCTGCGGGCCGCCTATCTTGCCCTCACCCCCGCCAATATGCCGGGGGGGACCTCGATCGCCGCCGGCGAAACCTTGGGAGCACCGGTGGGGAATGCTCTCGTGGAGGGAGATAACCTCTTTTATCCCGGGGTTTATACCTCCAACACCTCAATCCTGATCACCGGCGACCTCACCCTGGACGCCCAGGGCGACCCCGATGCCTCCTTTGTCTTCCAGTCGGCCTCCACCATCGGCACCGCTCCCAATGCGCGGATCCTTCTGGTGGGTGAGGCCAAGGCCTCCAATGTCTGGTGGCAGGTCGGCTCCTCCGCCACCCTTGGCACCAACACGATCTGGCAGGGCAATGTCCTGGCCTATGCCAGTGTCACCATGAACACCCAAGCCACCTCCTGCGGCCGCTTGTTTGCCGGGGCCTTTACCGATGGAGCGTTTGTCTTCGACTCCAACGTCGTCTCGGTGCCGGGGGATACTAACGCGCCTTCCACTTGCCAGTAGCAGGTTAATAGCAGGCAGGCAGGGCGGAGACGCCAAGCCTGCCTGCTTAGCAAAAAGTTACAAAAATAACAGGGGAGCTGAACCAATGAAAAAAATATATCGAACGATGCTGCTGGTCGGAATTGCGGGCCTTCTTTTCCCTATGGCCGCCGGCGCTGAAATCAGGGCAAAATCTTACGAGTTAGGGCTCTATGGCGGCTACAACTTCTTTGAAACCGGCCAGAACCTGAAAGACCGGCCGCTCTTCGGTGCTCGTTTGGGCTACAATTTTACCGAGCATTTTGCCTTGGAAATCGGCGCCGAACGTATCCGGACGCGGGTTGACGACCCGACCATAACCGGAGTGCAAGAGGGTCAGTACCGCAGCCCCATGGACCGTGTAGATCTCACCTTCTACCACCTCAATGCGCTCTATCATTTCACCCCGGAAAGAAGGTTGACCCCCTTTGTCCTGGCCGGGTTTGGCGGCGCCCATTACAGCCCGCGAATTGCCACCGGGGATATGGCGACCATTAATTTCGGTGCGGGTTTGAAATATGCCGTTAACGACAAGGTCGCCTTTCGCCTGGATCTCAGAGATTATATCGTTACCGAAGTTTTTCAGGAATCCTACCATAATGCCGGGGTCACCATGGGCTTGACTTATACCTTCGGCGGGAAAAGAGCTGCGCCGGAGCCGGTCAGCAGGGCACTTACGGCCCCCGAGCCGGAAGCGCCGGTGGTAGTGGTTTTGGCCGAGAAACCGGAGGTCGAGCAACTGACTGCGGTTATTGTCGAGGAAAAGGTTGTTGTGCTGGCCCTTGAGGATATCCATTTCGACTTCGACCAGGCCACTCTTACGCCGGAAGCTCAGGTTATCCTGAAAAGAAACATCGAAGTATTGCAAAAAAATCCCAAGGCCCAGATTCGCATTGCCGGTTACACCTCGGCCGCCGGTACCGAAGAGTACAATCAGCGCCTGAGCGAAAGGAGGGCCAACACGGTTCGTAACTATCTGATCAAGGAGGGAATAATAGCCGCGGACCGGCTTTCCACCGTCGGCTACGGGCAAACCCGGCCGGCGATGCATGAGGCTACTCCCCAGGATCTTTATTCAAAGGCGGCCAGGAGCAACATGCGAGTTATTTTTGAGATCGATTTTAAATAGAGGAAAGTTCATGGCCAAAACGCAACGCACCATGACGATGAAACTTTGTGCGGGCTTGCTGGCCGTCGGAATAATTAAGATTGGATGATCCCGTAACCCCTTTTGAGACAACAGGAGGACATTAAATTGCTTTATCCAGGCAACACCTATACACTCTTTAGAGGGAAGATAGCAGTGAATAGGTGTTGCTGATCGGGGTGACCTTTTTTCCCATGACCCCGCAGCCGGGGAATAGCCCCTCCTTAAAACAAAGTATGTCGAAAAATCTCCGTCGCAATCCGGCCTGGAGGGAGGTCGTAATGGGGGACAAACCGCAAAATAGCCGGGCAGCCACAGCGAAATTGAGACAACGGGCCCCAAAAAGCTTTCAGGGTGAAGCAGGTAAGCTGGTGCGCACCCTGCCGGCCCGGGAAGATCTGCTCAGGATGGTGCAGGAACTTGAAATCCATCAGATCGAGCTCAAGATGCAGAATGACGAGCTGCGCCGAGCCCAGGAAAAGCTGGCAATCTCGCGGGACAAGTACTCCAATCTCCACGATTTTGCCCCTGTGGGCTATTTTACTCTCGATTCAGACGGGCTTATCCGGGAGATTAATTTCGCCGGGGCGCAATTATTGGGGCTGAACCGGCAGCAGGTGACCAACAAATCGTTGGCCGGTTTTGTTGCCACCGCGACAGGAAAGGATATCCTCCGTAATCATCTCGGCCAGGTTTTACAAAAGCAGGAGGTGCAACGCTGCGAAATCCCCCTCCGGACAAAGACCGGAGAAGTTATTTTCGGCCAGCTGCAAAGTATTCTCATCCAACCCGATGAAAATTCGGCCGGGGGTTTTTTCGTCGCCATCACCGACGGTACCAGCCAACACCAGTTGGCGGAGTCGATGCGAATTGCCCAAGAGATCATGGGCAACAAGGTTCATGAGCGGACCGCCGAGTTGACCCGCACCAACGAGCAACTTTCCCTGGAAATCGAAGAACGCAAGCAGACCGCCGATTCGCTGCGGGAGGCGCTTGAAATCATCAAGCAACTCAAGGAGCAGTTGCGGGCAGAGAATACTTACCTGCGGGAAGAGATAGGCCAGATCTATGCCAATCTGAATATGGTGGGCGACAGCACGGCGATCAGAACCGTCCTCAAGCAGGTGAGTCAGGTGGCGCCGACGGATTCGACGGTATTGATCCAGGGCGAGACCGGCACCGGTAAGGAACTGATCGCTCATGCCCTTCATAATCAGAGCCGCCGCCGGGAGCGCCTGATGATTATCGTCAATTGCTCAGCCCTGCCCCCGACCCTGATTGAGAGTGAACTGTTCGGCCATGAAAAAGGGGCTTTCACCGGGGCCATAGCCCGGCGGATCGGTCGTTTTGAGATGGCCAACGATTCCACCATCTTCCTGGACGAGATTGATACCCTGCCTCAAGATCTCCAGGCCAAGCTGCTACGCGTTCTCGAGACAGGGGAGTTCGAACGATTGGGGGATTCCCGCAGCATCAAGGTAAACGTCCGCGTTGTTGCCGCCACCAACCGTGATCTGGGCGCCCTGGTCGCCGCCGGCGGCTTTCGCGCGGACATGTACTATCGCTTGAATGTCTTTCCCATTACCGTACCGCCTTTGCGCGAGCGCCGTGAGGATATCGCGGCCCTGGCCTGGTCTTTTGTTCAGCAGTTCAGCAAAACCATGGGCAAGCCGATAGAATCCATGCAGCGGCAATGCCTTGAGGCCCTCCAGGCCTATCCCTGGCCGGGCAATATCCGGGAGCTGCGCAACGTGATCGAGCGAGCGATGATCGTGGCCGACGGTCAGGCGCTCACGCTGGATCTGCCCAAGTTCCTTGGCAATGTTGAGCCGACCGGAGTTGCCCTGACCTTGGACGAGGTGGACAGACAGCATATCGTCGCGGTCTTGGACCGCACCGGCTGGCGAGTCAGCGGCAAGGGTGGCGCGGCGGAGACTTTGGGCATCAACCCCAAGACCCTGGAGTCCAGAATGCAGAAACTCAACATCCATCGCCGCAAGCCTCCTGCCCCCAAACATTGAACGCTTACTTCATAGCAAACCTTGTGATCAGTTACGGCCGGTTACCTGATATCTCAGGCCGATCCTGATATTTCGGCAAATCCCGCCCTTGCCAAGCCTTCCCCGCAACCCGACTTGATCGACTAACACATTGTTTTTTCAAGTTATACATCCTTGCTCCCCGGTCTGCCAGCCGTTGGCACATATTCTGCTTTATGTGAAAGGTAGATCAGCCGCCAAATGGGGCGATTTATCGTGCCGGCAGCTCCTTGGCTGTGGGATGGACAGAGCGGCAAACAACCAAAAGGAGGCTCGTGATGGGGTTCATTATCGGTGTTGTGGTCGTGGTGGCCTTGGTCTATTTACTCTTGGCTGTTATGTGATTTGTCGACGTCGCCAATAGCCGCGACGAAGACCGGGCAAGCTGCGCAACTTAACTTGACAAAAAAGGAGAAACAAAATGGGATTATTAATTACGGTATTGGTTGTGGTTATTCTGGTGATTGTGCTCACTAGATTAATCTGACAACCGGTGGCTGTCGGCAAAACGATGGGAGGATGCGGTAATGCTTGAAATCATTGCCGTCGTTCTGATTGTTCTTTGGCTTCTGGGCTTTATTACTTCCAACACCATGGGCGGGTTCATTCATCTCCTTCTGGTTGTCGCGGTGATTGTGATATTGGTTCGGTTAATTCAAGGGCGCCGATTGTAGATTGCCGCTCACGCCATGGTTTATGGCGATAGGGACGGGAAATCGGAAATAAACGGGAGAGATCGGATGAGCGCTAAGGATGCCTACCAACAGAAGGTGGAGGCTGAGGTGGAGCTGGCCCAAGCCAAACTGGCCGAGATTAAAGCCAAAACCAAGGGCTACGCCGCCGATGCCAGCATTAAATACACCAAACAGGTCGCTGAGCTCGAGGAAAACGTTGAGCTTATGCGGGCCAAACTGCAAAAACTGGAGGAGGCCCACGACGATGCCTGGGAGCACCTTAAGGGTGAAATCGAGGGCGTCTGGGATACGCTGAGGATCGGCCTGCGGGATATCAGCGCCAAGCTCAAACGATAGATAAATCGCAGGGGTCAAAAAAAAAGCGGGGCCGGTGATGTTGCTGCAAGTCAATAACCTGCGGAAAATCTACCCGGGGGCCAGGGGGTTGCAGCCCACCAGCTTCTCGGTCGCGGAGGGCGAGTCCGTAGCCATCGTTGGCCATAATGGGGCCGGTAAGTCAACCCTGTTGAAAATACTGGCCAACTGGCTGGTGGCCGATGGCGGCCAGGTCTCGGTTGCCGGCCTTGATCTGCATAACCGGACAGAGCTGGTCAGAAAGCTTGGTTTCGTTGCGGAAGTGCCCAACCTCTTTGATTTTTTTTCGGTAGAATACAATCTCAAACTCTTTGCCCGGCTCTTTAGCCTGCCTGCCACCCGAGTTGGGGATATCCTGGTTGAGTTTGACCTGCTCCCCCATCGCCGCAGCAAGGTACGCGATCTGTCCAAGGGCTTGAAGCAGAGAGTTAGTATCGGCCGTTCATTGTTGGCGGACCCACCGGTACTGCTTTTCGATGAGCCCAGTTCGGGCCTGGACTTCGAGATGACCAAAGAGGTCCATCGCTTGTTGAAAAAAAAGCATGCCGCCGGCAAGACTCTGCTTTTCACCTCCCATCGGCCGGAAGAAATTAAGAGCCTGGCAACCCGTATTCTCCTGCTTCACCAAGGCAAATTGATTTTTGACGGCCCGCCGGATAATTATTTCCAAAGCCAAATTCACGAAAATCTCTACACATGATGCGCAATATCATCATCCTGACCTGCAACGATCTGGCTATTGCCTTTAAGAACCGGTCCATCTACCTGATTTTTTTTATTCCTCTCTTTGTTTTTGTTACGCTGCAGTTAGTCGACGAAGAAGGGAACGGGCAGACACCGCTGAATATCGGAATCATTAATACGGTAATTTATCCTGACCGGATAGTTGAAAGCATGCAAGCCGCCGAGCAACTTTTTACGATAACCCGACTTGCCGACGCAGAGGAAGGCCGGCGCCAGTTAATGGCAAAAAAGATTGACGGGGTCTTGCTGGGTTCGGCTGAATCTTCCGGGGGGGTTGAGCTCTTGGTTCTGAGCAAGGGTTCCCAAGTCACCCTGGCTCTGGTCGAAAGAATTTCGGGGTTGGAAGCAGCGGTGGAGGGGGATCGCCTCCGGTGGCTAACCGCTATCCGGCCACTGCATGACAGCGGGGTGCAACAACAGACCCTGCCCACCTGGATTCTGATGTTGGTCTTGTTGGTCGGCTGCATCATAATCCCTGCCCAGATCGCGGAGGAAAAGGAGAAAAAACTGCTGCTCGGAATGCTGCAAACCCCGGTGCATGAAGCGGAATGGCTGCTGGCCAAGCTGGGCTTGGGGATGATCTTGATCCTGCTGGCGATAATCTTTCTGCATCTGCTGGGGCAATTTGCCGTGACCAATATTTTCAGTTATGCGGCATTTATCGGCCTCGGCAGCTTCTGCTTCACGGCTTTGGGGATTTTCCTGGGTTTTATCTGCCGCTCCCAGGCCAGCGCCCGAACCTTGGGGGTGATGGTTTATCTGCCAATGCTGCTGCCGCCCGCCCTCGCCGACTTTTCTCGGCAACTCAGCACTTTGGCCCCCCTGTTGCCGTCGTACCAGTTTTACGAGCCGACACGGGCAATTCTGCTGGAAGGCGGGAAAATAGCCAGTTATCCCCTGGAAGTGCTTTCCCTGGTCTTGATCGGCACCCTCTGTCTGCTGTTTTCCAGCCGGTTGCTCAAAAAACGCTGGCTGATGTAGGAACGGAAAAAGGTGGTAAAGACGCAGCGATCTCTCCTGCCGCTGGCGGAATATGATCGGCTTGTTGAGGGAGGTAGCCCATTTTGCAAATGTTGAGCGACCTGAAAAACGAAAAAGGCAAAAAATTACTTACCTCTAGGTGAAATGGAGACAATGAGCAGGCAGCAGGTTGACAATAAGTTACACAAAATGTAACCTGTTGTACCATGACACCGACAGCCCACCGCCAACCCGGTCGTCGTCTGGCCGCTGTGCTCGAGGAACTGGCCAGTCCCGAGCACTATCTCTTTACCTTGGCCGATCTGCGCGGAGCCCTGCCGGAAATCAGTGCCGGGGCCTTCAAAACCCTGCTGAGCCGGGCCGAAAAGCGCGGTCTGCTGCGGCGGATCTGTCGAGGCCTCTATCTTTACCCCCGGGTTGATTACCCTCGCGATCTGCTGCTGTTCCACGCCGCCGCCCGGCTGCGGGCCGATGCCTTCAACTATATCAGCCTGGAGACCGCCCTTAGCGATGCCGGGGTGATCTCACAGGTTCCGCTCAACTGGATCACCCTGATGAGTTCCGGCCGTCGCAACATCGTGCGCTGCGGCCATTTCGGCACCATCGAGTTCGTCCATACCCGCCAGCAGCCGGCTGCCTTGGCAGATGAACTGACCTACGACCCCCGCTGCCGGCTCTGGCGGGCCTCGGTGTCCCTGGCCCTGCGGGACATGCGGGCCACCCGGCGCAATCTCGACCTGATCGATGAGGAACTTGCCCGTGAATCTGCTTGAGCAACTGGCGGCCGAAGCCCTCCGCAACCGTCCGGAACTATCTTTGCTGCGGCCGGCAGTGGAAAAGGAGCTGCTGCACCACGATATCCTGCGCTTGCTTAACGACGCCGGTCTGCTCGCCGGCCTGACCTTTATCGGCGGCACCTGCCTGCGCGCCTGCTACGGCGCCGAACGTCTCAGCGAAGATCTCGACTTCAGCGGCGGCCGCGACTTCCGCCGGGAGAGCATGGCCGGCCTGAAAGCGGCCCTGGAAACCGGCCTGCGCGCCAAGTATGGTCTTGAGGTAGAGGTAATGGAGCCGGTGCGCGAGACGGGCAATACCGATACCTGGAAGATCCGCATCATCACCCGCCCGACCCGCCGCACCATGCCGGCCCAGCGGATCAATATCGATATCTGCGCGGTGCCGAGTCATGACCGCCGGCCGCTGATGCTGCGCAACCATTACGGCGTGGAAATGGGCACCTCCGGCCTGATTCTCCAGGCCGAGAGCCGCGAGGAAATTCTGGCAGACAAGCTGCTTGCCCTGGCCCTGCGTCCCAACCGGGTCAAGAACCGCGACCTGTGGGATATTGGGTGGCTCAAGCGCCACAATATCAACTTGTCCGCCGTCCTGCTCTCCCGCAAGATCGCCGACCGCCGGCTGGCCCCGGAAGATTTTCTTAAATATCTGGAGCGGCGGCAAAAACTGTTGGCCGGCGGCCCCGAACCCCGCCGGGACTTTATCCACGAAATGACCCGCTTCCTGGCGGCCGCCACTGTCGAACAGACCGTGGCCCGGGAAGATTTCTGGCCCTATCTGCTCGACACCATCGCCGACGAATGCCGACAGGCGCGCACCCTGCTGGAAACCTTGCCCCAAGGCAGGAATATGGTTTCAAAGAGAAAAGACAAACTCACATAACCGCAGAATTGTCGACGTCGCAAAAAGCCGCGACGACGACTGGGCACACTCTGTAACCGATTGTTTTTGCATTACCTGCCAACGCGTTTGATGGGTTTTTGCTAGGTTGTCAGAATTCAGGCTGAAACAAAAATGCCGGCGCAATTTTGTGGAAGCCGGAAGATCATTCGCGGCTTTTTGGGCAACAGATTCCGAGCGTTAAGCAGCATATGCATCGTTGACCTATTGCGTAGGCAACTCAAAAAATGTTGCCTGCCGGAAAGGTCTGCGGTTCCGAACTCACTTGGAACCAATGGTAGAGGATTTGCGGAATGGTACGGGACTCGCCTGCCCCGATGGGGTTAATTTCATCAGACAAAATGGTGAGTCTGAGTACGACGTTCGTGGTGCTTGCGGCCCTGTGCTGGGGGCTATCAGGCGGGATCGGCGGCATTCTCACGGCTCAGGGCTGGGATCCGGTGGTGGTGTCGTTCTACCGGGGCGCGATCGGGTTTTTTTTCGTTCTCGGCTGGCTGGCGTTGCGCCCGCGCGGCAGCGGTTTGGCAAGTCGCCGCTTATGGTTCTGGTCGGCGATCGCCGGTGTGGGCGTCGCCGGCAACTTCGCATTTTATTTCGTAAGCATCGCCGAGGGCAGTGTCGCGGTTGCAGTGACCCTGATGTACTGCGCCCCGGTCTTCGTCTATCTCGTGTCCTTCACGCTCAAGCTCGAAAGACCCACCCTGTTCAAGTGGGCCGCGATCGCCATGGTACTGCTTGGCGTCGTGCTGCTTACCGGTATTTACGAGATTGGAGCGGGTGACGTCACGCCTATCGCCGCCGGTGCCGGGCTGCTTTCCGGCCTGTCCTATGCGGTATTCATCTTCGGTTTCAAGTATGCGGCGCCGCACGGCAGCCCGCAGGCGATTCTCGTGATAGCGTTCGCGGTACTCACCGCCTTACTCTTCTGGCTGGGCGATCCCGATCAGACCGTGGCAGTGCTGAAAACGCCGAGTTGGCCACTGTTCGTGGCGTTGGGGGTGGTTGGCGCCGGCTTGTCGTTCATTTTCTATATCGTCGGCCTGAAGCATACCGCGCCGGCTGTAGCGTCAATTGTGGCAATGGTCGAGCCGGTCACCGCATCGCTATTCGGCGTAGTGGTTTTAAATGAAAGCCTGGCTTTATTGCAGATTTTCGGGATGGGACTGATTTTGGTCACAGTTACCGCGCTAAGCGTATACTCGAGCGCTCAATACAAGCCTCTTACGACTAAACCGCTTGCTGAGTAGCGCTTGGACCTGGAACCCACCTGCTCGATGACGATTACCGGGAATTTTCGTCTGTCTCCCGAAGAGGGAGCTGCCGTCTAACAAGTGGTTGCTGGTGACGCCAGACCATATGCGCGTGCCAGCCGGCACCTGAACCACTGCGTTGTACCTGTAGAAAAACTTAACTCATTGGCGTATTGACTGTATTTCTATATATAAAAGGCGATATAATGACCGCAATATCCCACCCGGTGTAGACCGGTTAACCACAGGACAAGGATATTGCTCATGCCCCGCTCCAAACCTTACTCTTACGCCCAAGCCAAGCTGGTCCCCATCCACTTCTCCCGCCAAATCCTGTCCGGCACCTTATTTCACCACCATCGCCGTCTTTGTTTCGTTGTTGGACCGGGAGATCGTCCACCTGCTCCGAGATGTGCTGCTGGTTTGCAAAGAGATGGGACTGACTTATGTATGAAGCCAATGTGGTGGATATGTGGAAATGAGAGGAGGAGACGCCACTATGCCAAAGCATCCTAGTGACTTACACAATCAAAATGAAGAGAAAAAAAAACGGGCGGCCGAATTAGCTATTGCCAACAAAGAACTTGCCTTTCAAAACAACGAGAAAGAAAAACGGGCGGCTGAATTAGCCATTGCCAACAAAGAACTTGCTTTTCAAAATGAAGAGAAAGAAAAACGGGCGGCTGAATTAG
>NZ_JBIPKI010000016.1:0-43937 GCF_044068515.1 Desulfurivibrio nitratireducens | reverse complement strand
GGGCGAGGGAAATGCCCACCAGTTCGGCCTGGAGGGGATCCAGCGAGGTGGTTTCGGTGTCGATGACCAGGTCCGCCCCGGCAGCGGCCAGTTTATCGCCCAGCTCGGCCAATTCGGCCTCGCCGGCGACCAGGTGAAAGCCGGCGGACTCCAGCTTGGCGGTGCGCAGCTCGCTTTTGATCAGGCGGGAGAAGTCCAGTTCGGTGAAGAGACGCCGCAGTTTATCCTCGTCGGGCGGCGGCAGGCGGTAAGCCTCGGGCCGGCCCGGCAAATCCAGGTCATCCTTGAGCCGGATCAGGTCGCGGGCCAGCAGGGCCTCCCCCTGGTGGGCGGCCAGTTTTTCCCGCAACTTGGCGGCGCTGACTTGCTCCAGGCGGGCATAGAGCTGATCGAGATCGCCGAACTGGCTGATGAGCTTGGCCGCCGTTTTGGGCCCCACTCCCGGTACCCCCGGCACATTGTCCGAACTGTCGCCGATCAGGGCGAAGAAATCCAGCAATTGCCCGGGCTTTACCTGGTACTTGCGCTCCACCGCCGCCGGGTCCATGAGCTTGTCGCTCATGGGATCCCAGAGGGTGATCTGGTCGTTGATCAGCTGCAGCAGGTCCTTGTCGCCGGAAACGACGATCACCGGCTGCTCGGGGCCGGCCAGCCGCCGGGCGGCGGTGGCGATCAGGTCGTCGGCCTCGACCCCCTCCTCTTCCAGGGCGGTGATATGGTAGGCGGCCACCAGCTCCTTGATGTAGGGAATCTGGCAGGCCAGGTCGGGGGGCATCGGGGGCCGGTTGGCCTTGTAGGCGGGAAAGATCCGGTGGCGGAAATTGGGGCCCTTGGCGTCGAAGGCCACCGCCAGGTAGCGCGGCTGTTTTTCCCGGATCACCCGCAGCAGGATATTGATGAAGCCGAAAATCGCGTGGGTGGGCAGCCCGGCGGCGTTGGTCAAGGGCCCGATGGCGTGATAACCCCGGTAGATATAGGCGCTGCCGTCAATCAGATAGATCGGTTGCCGCTCAGTCATGGCCGCGCTCATCCCAGGGAGGCCCTCTTCCGGTTGGTTTTGGGGGGGCCCGGGACGCCGGCCGGCAGCAGGCGCCGCAGTACGGCGTAGATCAGGAGGTAAGAAACCACCCCCGCCAGAGTCCAGAGCCCGGCGATGGCGGCAAAGATCTGGGGCGCCTTGAGGGTGGTGGTCATCAGCGAATCCTGATAATAGAAAAACCAGGGATGCTCGGGGGGGAACACCCACTCATGGAGGCGATCGAAAACCTGCTGGGGCCCCGCCAGGGCCAGCAGGGCTCCGCCGGCCAGCAACAGCCCCAGCAGGGCCAGGCCGACCCGGCCCGGCGGCGGCAGAGGCAGCTGCCGCCACCAGATCAGCAGGGCCAGCAGCCCCCCGGCCAGGGCCAGCAGGGTTCCGCTTTTGGTCAGCAGGGCCACCAGGCGCCGGACATCTTCGAGGTGGCCGACCTCGTCGGCCTGGAGAAAACGGCCCAGTTCCCGGCCGGCGGCGTCCCGGTAAACGATGTCCGCCAGGGGCTCGCCCCGGCCCTGGATCGCCTGGACAATGGCGGCGAAAAGGCGGCGATGCTCGGCAGGGGTGGTCTCGACGAAATCGGTCTTGCCGTGGCGGTTCTGGGGGGCATAAAGGGCAATATGCTCCTCGATGGCCAGCACCTGGTACCAGACCGGGTAAAGAAAATTGAGCCGGGCCAGCAGCAGCCAGGCCAGCAGCAAAGCCGCCGGCAATAGGCAGGCCGCCAGCAGCCAGCCGGGTATCCTGCTTCCCTTGCTCAACATCCCCCTTAACACCCCTTACTCAAGCTGATTGCATAAAAAAACCTGGCCGGGCCGCCGGACCGCCGGCAGGCCGAGCCCGGCCTCCAGCCCGCTTGTCGCAACAAAGTACCTTGTTTCGGCCGGCAAATCAATCACCGCCGCGGGGCCCGCCGGCGACGAATAACCGGAATTCCCGGGGGATTTTACCTGGGCCGGCTCCGCCCGCCAGGCCACGGGTCAAGGCCGGTTGCGGTATTTTATTGCCTTTCTTTGGCCCTTTGGGGTAGCTTGTTCCGGCACTGCCGCCCGCCTCGGCGAGGGGAAACGCCGGCGGCGGGCAAGACAATATACGGGCAGCCGCTCTCCCGGCAAGCCGCCCTGGTTTATTATTGGTTGGAGAATTTTGATGAAGCTGCTTGACGCCATTGGCAACACCCCCCTGGTCGACCTGCAAACGATCTGGAACACCGAGCGCAGCGGGGTCCGCATTTGTGCGAAGCTGGAAGGCTCAAACCCCGGCGGCTCGCTGAAGGACCGGCCGGCCTATTCCATGATCCGCCACGCCATCGCCACCGGCGCCTTGCAGCCCGGCCAGACCATCTTGGAGCCGACTTCGGGCAACACCGGCATCGGCATGGCCATGGTGGCGGCCGCCCTGGGCTACCGGATCAAGCTCACCATGCCGGCCTGTGTTTCCGAGGAGCGCCGGGCGGTGCTGGCCGCCCTGGGCGCCGACCTGGAACTGACCCCGGGCTGCGACCGCACCGATGGGGCGATCCTGCGGGCCCGGCACATCTGGGAGCACTGCAACGGCGAGTATTTCATGCCGGACCAGTTTAAAAACGAGTACAACTGGCGGGCTCATTACGAGACCACCGCCCCCGAAATCTGGCAGCAGACCGCGGGCACGGTGGACGTGCTGGTGGCCGGGATGGGGACCACCGGCACCCTGATGGGCTGCGCCCGTTATTTCAAGGAGAAGAGCAAACCGATCCAGGTGGTGGGGGTGGAGCCGACCCTGGGCCACTGCATCCAGGGGCTGAAGAACATGCAGGAGTCCATCGTGCCCGCCATCTACGAACCCGCCCTGCTGAGCGGGGTGGTGGTGTGCAGCGACGCGGACGCCTTCAACACCACCCGGGATCTGGCGATTCGCGAAGGTCTTTTCTGCGGGATTTCCAGCGGGGCCGCGGTCTGGGGGGCGATCCAGGTGGCCCGGGACCTGCCCCGCGGCTCCACCGTGGTGACCATCCTGCCCGACCGCGGCGACCGCTACCTCTCTTCCCAGGTGTTCACCAGCAAGTGCGCCCTCTGCCCGCCCTGAAGCCGGCCGTTGGCGCGAACGCCATGACGGCCGGAGTCCAGTCCGGCGGGATGGCGGCCACTCTGCTCAGCGGCGGATGGCGGCGGAGCGGGCATGGCCGGTCAGCCCTTCCAGCCGGGCCAGGCGCTGGATATCGGCCTGGTCGGCCAGCAGGGCCTCGCGGGAATAGCTGATCAGGCTGCTTTTCTTGACAAAGGTCTCCACCCCCAGGGCGGAGGAAAAACGGGCCGTGCCCATGGTCGGCAGCACGTGGTTGGGGCCGGCCAGGTAGTCGCCGGCGGATTCCGGGGTGTACTTGCCCAGGAAAATCGCCCCGGCATGGCGAATCCGGGGCAGCCATGCGAAGGGCTCGGCGATCATCAGCTCCAGGTGCTCGGCGGCGATCTGGTTGGCCAGGGCCACGGCCTCGTCGAGATCGGCGGCCACCAGCAGCACTCCCCGCTCCTTGAGCGAGCGGGCGGCAATCTCGGCCCGCTCCAGTTGCGGCAGCTGTTCCGCCAGGGCGGCGGCGATCCGGGCCGCCATCTCTTCATCCACGCAGATGCACATCGCCAGGGCCTGGGGATCATGCTCGGCCTGGGCCAGCAGATCGGCGGCGACGTAGTCGGGTTCGGCACTGTGATCGGCCAGGATCAGAACCTCGCTGGGGCCGGCGATCATGTCGATCCGCACCCGGCCGGCAACCTGGCGCTTGGCCTCGGTGACATACTGGTTGCCGGGGCCGACGATCACGTCCACCGCCGGGATGGTCTCGGTGCCGTAAGCCAGGGCGGCGATGGCCCAGGCGCTGCCGGCCTTGTAGATCTCGCTGATCCCGATTTCCTGGGCCGCCACCAGCAGGGCGGGGTTGACCTTGCCCTCGGGGTTGGGCGGGGTCAGCATCACCCGCCGCTGGACCCCGGCGATCCCGGCGGGAATGCCGTTCATCAATACCGAAGAAACCAGGGGGGTGCTGCCGCCCTGGCCCCCGGGAACATAGAGCCCGGCGGCATCCACCGGGTTGACCAGCCGCCCGGTGATAACCCCGTCCTCCCGGGTCAGCAGCCAGGACTGCTCCTTTTCCCGTTCGTGAAACTCGTAAATCCGCTCGATGGCCAACTCCAGGGTGGCCCGCAATTCGTCATCGACCCGGGCATAGGCCTCCTGCAGTTCCGCGGGAGAAACCGCCAACTGCTCGGCCCGGAAATCGGGGGCATCGAACCGGCGGGTATACTCCACCAGGGCCGCGTCGCCGCCGCCGCGCACCCGGGCGATTATTTCACTTACCTGGCGGCGACAATTATCATCGGCGGACTGGAACCGGTCCCGCAGGGCGGCCAACTGGGCCCGGCCCGCTTCCGAGGTCGTGGCAAGGGGAGTCAGGGTCATTTTTTCATCCTCGAAAAATAAGTTTTTTACATATTCATCAGCCGGGCGCCCAGGATTGGCCAGCAACAGCAAGCGCGGCGGCTAGTCGTGGTCTTCCTGGTAGTTTTCCGCGACCGGGTAGCGGCGGCCGTAGCCGAAGGCCTTGGTGGTTACCTTGAGGCCGGGCGGGGCCTGCTTGCGCTTGTGCTCGTTGCGCCGCACCCGGCTGACCACTTCGCGCACCACCTCCGGGTCGAAACCCCGGGCCACGATTTCCCTGATCGGCAGCTGTTCTTCCAGGTAGGCCTGGAGAATGGGGTCCAGTACCTCGTAGGGCGGCAGATCGTCCTGGTCCTTCTGGTCCGGGGCCAGTTCAGCGCTGGGCTCCCGTTCCAGGGTGTGGCGGGGGATGATCTCCCCGGTCCGGTTGATCAGGCGGGCCAGCCGATAGACCAGGGTCTTGGGCACGTCGGCCAGCAGGGCCAGGCCCCCGCTCATATCGCCGTAGAGGGTGCAGTAGCCCACCGCCATTTCACTCTTGTTGCCGGTGGAGAGGACCAGACGCCGGTAGCGGTTGGCCGCCGCCATCAGCAGGTTGCCCCGGATCCGGGCCTGGATATTCTGTTCGGTGAGGGATACCGCCGGGGCCTCTTCCGGCCCGGCGGCGAGCGGCCCCTGGCCGACCGCCGGCCCCGCGGCCGATGCGGCGAAAAACGGGGCCAGGCTCCGGCGGTAACTCTCGAAAATCGGGGTAATCGGCAGTTCGCCGAAAGCGACGGCCAGGTTGGCGGCCAGCCGGCGGGCATCCTCCAGGCTGGCGGCCGAGGAATAGGGGGAAGGCATGGCAATCCCCAGCACGTTTTCCGGACCCAGGGCCCGGGCGGCGATCACCGCGACCAGGGCGGAATCGATCCCGCCGCTCAAGCCGATCACCACCCCGGAAAAACCGCATTTGCGGACATAATCGCGGGTGCCGAGGATAAGGGCCTGCAGGACCTCGGCGGCTTCCGGATCGGCCGGGTCGCTCTCCTCCGCCGGCACTGCCCGAACTTCCCCCTGCCAGGTGGCGGTATCCAGGACCACCAGGTCCTCGCGGAAGCGGGCGGCCCGGCAAATCACCCGGCCGGTCCGATCCAGGGCCAGGCTGCCGCCCTCGAAGACCAGGGAGTCCTGCCCTCCCACCTGGTTGACCTGAATCAACGGCACCTGGTAGGTGGCGCAGATATTGGCAAAAATCTGCTGTTTAATGGCGTTTTTGCCCAGGTTGAAGGGGGAGGCGGCCAGGTTGAGCAGCAGATCGGCCCCGCCCCCCGCCGGGCCCAGCAGCTCGGCCGCCGGATCGCAATGGTAGAGGCAGCGCGGGAAGACCCGCTGATCGTTCCAGATATCCTCGCAAACGGTGATCGCCAGCTTCAGGCCCCGGTAGGTACAGAGGGCCGCCGTGCGGCCCGGCTCAAAGTAGCGCGATTCATCAAAGACGTCATAGGCCGGCAGCAGCCGCTTGGCGGTGCGAAACAAAACCCGGCCGTCCTCGCAAAGCAGGGCCGCGTTGTAAAGCGGCTTGCCGGCCGGCTCCGGGTTGCGGATCACCGCCCCGCAGAGCAGGCCGATGCCGCGCACCTGCTCGATCAGCCGGGCCAGGGCGCGGTCGTGGTCGGCCAGGAAGGCGGGGCGCTCCAGCAGATCCTGGGGAGGATAGCCGCTCAGGGCCAGTTCGGGAAAAACGGCCAGTTCGCAGCCGCGGGCGGCGGCTTCGGCGGCGGCGGCGACCATCCGGGCGGAGTTGCCGGCAAAGTCGCCAATCACCGGGTTGGTCTGGATAAGGGCGATTTTCATGGCCGGCATCATAGCACAGAAGTCCGCCCCGGGGATGATATTTCTTGCAAAATACAGCTAAACGGCTAAGTTTATGAAGTTGCAAAAAGTTCCTTTTTGCCTGCCTTCGGTTACCCTGAAATACGCGGTTGCCGGGGCCGACATTTTTAACCAAACGCGCCTCTAAAAACTCAAGCTCCAGCGCCGGCCCAGCCCAACGTCAAATTATCCGGGGCCGGTCGGAGCGGCGTCTCCCGGGCGGCCCCGGCCGCTTACCCCCAGATCGAGGACTTGCATGGAATTCGAACCGAAATGGCTGGCCTGGGAAATCACCCGGCGCTGCAACCTGAAATGTGTCCATTGCCGCTCTTCCTCCGAGCTGGAAGCCAAGGAGCATCCCGATTTCAGCCTGGCCGAGGCCCAGCGGATCCTGGACGATATCACCTCCTACGCCCAGCCGGTGGTGGTGCTTTCCGGCGGCGAACCCCTGCTGCGGGACGATGTCTTCGAAATCGCCGCCTACGGCACCGCCAAGGGCCTGAGGATGTGCCTGGCCACCAACGGCACCCTGGTCACCGAGGAGATCTGCCGCCGGCTCAAGGAAGTCGGGATCCGCATGGTCTCCCTGAGCCTGGACGGGGCCGACGCCGCCGTCCACGACAACTTCCGCTGCCAGCCCGGGGCCTTTGCCGGCACCATCAATGCCGCCCGCCTCTTCCGCGAGCACGATATCCCCTTCCTGATCAACTCCTCCTTCACCAAGCGCAACCAGGCGGAAATCCCCAAGGTGTACCGGCTGGCCAAGGAACTGGGGGCCAAGGCCTGGTACATGTTCATGATCGTGCCCACCGGCCGGGGCGAGGATATCATGACCGAGCTGATCAGCCCCGAGGAATACGAGGAGCTGCTGGCCTGGCACTATGAAATGGAAAAACAGGAAGAGGAGATGCTGGTCCGCCCCACCTGCGCCCCCCACTATTACCGGGTGGTGCTGCAGAAGGCCAAGGAAGAAGGGGAAAAATTCAAGCGCCGGACCCTGCAGTTTTCCACCGGCGGCTCCAAGGGCTGCCTGGCCGGCCAGCTCATCGCCCTGATCGATGTCGACGGCAATGTCCTGCCCTGCAGCTATTTTCCCAAGCCGGCCGGCAACCTGCGCCAGCAGAGCTTCAAGGATGTCTGGGAAAACTCGGAGCTGTTCCGGGAAATGCGGGACTTCAAAAGCTACAAGGGCCGCTGCGGGCGCTGCGAATACGTCAATGTCTGCGGCGGCTGCCGGGCCCGGGCCTACGCGGTCACCGGCGACTACCTGGCCGAGGAGCCCTACTGCGGCTACATGCCCATCCGCCGGGCCGAGCCGGAAGCGGTGGAAAAATCCTGAAGATGGCGCCAGGGACCGCTCGGGACCCGTGGTGTTGCCATTAGCGACCAAGACAGGTTGCGCCCTTGGCGCTTCCCGCCAAGTCAACCGCCGCGGCCCCGGCCCGGCTTTTCGTTAAACCCGCAAAGAACGGAGAATCGATGAACACGACCTTTCTCAAGGCCTGCCGCGGCGAGGCCACCGATTACACCCCGGTCTGGATGATGCGCCAGGCCGGGCGTTATCTGCCCGAATATCACACGGTGCGCAGCCGCTACAGCTTTCTCGAAATGTGCCGGACCCCGGAGGCCGCCGCCGAGGTGACCATCCAGCCGGTGGACCTGATCGGGGTCGACGCCGCCATTCTCTTTTCCGATATCCTGGTGGTGCCCGAAGCCATGGGCGCGCCGCTGGAGTTTCACGAAAATCGGGGCCCGGTGTTCCCCGAACCGGTCCGGGACCAGGCCGCGGTGGCCAAACTGATCGTGCCCGACCCGGAAGAGAAGCTGGGCTACGTCATGGCCGCCATCCGCCTGCTGCGCCGGGAGCTGGCCACCAAGGTGCCGCTGATCGGCTTTGCCGGGGCGCCCTTCACCATCGCCACCTACCTGGTCGAAGGCGGCTCCAGCAAGAATTTTTTCCTCACCAAGAAGATGATGTACACGGCGCCGGAACTTTACGGCCAGCTGCTGGACAAGATCACCGAAAGCACCATCCTTTATCTCAAGGCCCAGGTGGCGGCCGGGGCTCAGGCCCTGCAGCTTTTCGATTCCTGGGCCGGGGTGCTGGCCCCCCGTGATTTCGGCGAATTCGCCCTCCCCTACGCCCGCCGGATCTTCAAGGCCCTGAAGGACGCGGGGGTCGAGGTGCCGCTGATCTATTTCGCCAACAACGGCGCCACCCTGCTGGAGCAGAGCAAGACCGTCGGAGCCGACGTGCTGGGCCTGGACTGGCGGATCAACATCGATGACGCGGCCCGGATCGTCGGGCCGGGGATCGCCCTGCAGGGCAACCTCGACCCCTGCGCCCTGCTGCTGCCGCCGGCCAAGCTGGAAGAGCGGGTCGCCCGGATCCTCGAACAGGGCAAGGCCGCCCATGGCCATATCTTCAATCTCGGCCACGGGATTCTGCCGGAAATCCCCCCCGAGCAGGCCAAGTTCATGGTCGAGGCGGTCCACCGCCTCAGCCGCCGGTGAACGTCCAGCAGCACCACATCTTGGCGCAAGCAGCTCCGGCGATATACAATATAGTATAATCGCCGGAGCTGCTTGCGCCAACCTGCGGCACTGCTGAACGTTCACCTTGAATTACCCGGCCTATACCACTCCGGGTTCTCTGGGCGCTCAGTGGGGGAAAAAATAATATGGCCGTGCTCAGCAACAACTTTTATATAAACTCAGCACACCTGACCCGGCGCCGGGGGAGATGCGATGATTCCCAGCGAAGCTGAATGTTTGCGTTTGATGGCCCACTACCGGATGCCGGATCATATCCGGGAGCATTCCCTGCTGGTGGCCCGGGTCAGCGGCCTGCTGACCCGCCTGCTGGTGGAGCGGGGCCGGGATCTGCGGGTAGACCTGGCGGTGGCCGGAGGGCTGCTCCATGATATCGCCAAGGCCATGTGCCTGGACGGCGGCTGCCGGCATGCCGAACTGGGGCGGGTGATCTGCCGGGAACACGGATTTACCGAACTGGAGCCTCTGGTGGCGGAACATGTCGTCCTCCGCCAGGGCTTCAACGGCCACTGCGGCGAGCGGGAGCTGGTTTTTTACGCCGACAAGCGGGTGCAGCACAGCCAGCTGGTCAGCCTGGCTGAGCGGCGGGATGATATCATTCAGCGCTACGCCGCCAACGATCCCCCCCGCCAGGAGTTGATCCGGCAGAATTTCCTCCTCTGTCAGCGCCTGGAGGCGCATATTTTTGCCGAACTGCCTCTGGCGGCGGACGACCTCGGCGCCTGGCTGGCCAACGAAGATTATAGCCTGAGCGCCCTTAACGTCATGTCTTCCGATTCCTTGGGCGGGCCAGCAGCAACCAGAGCGGCAAATCTCGGCTCCAGCGAGAGTTAACCCTTTACAAATACGCCATAATTATTTGGTTAACCACAGAGAACACAGAGAGCGTAATCTCCGGATTCTCTGTGCCCTCTGTGTTCTCCGTGGTTAAAAAAAGCCCGGTAACCAGACCCCACGCGGCCCCGCCAAGGAAACCAGCCAGATGAATGCAAACGAGCACGACCGGACCGGGCAGCAGCAGGCTCCTCCCATCGGGGTGGTTCTGCTCAACATGGGCGGCCCGGAAACCCTGGCCGACGTTGAACCATTTCTGCTCAACCTCTTTACCGATCGCGAGATTATCAAGCTGGGCCCCTTTCCCTGGCTGCAGAAGTTCATCGCCCGGCGGATCGTCAAAAAGCGGGCCCCCAAAAGCCGCGAGGCCTATCGCCTGATCGGCGGCGGCTCTCCCCTGGCCCGGATTTCCGCCGAACAAGGCCGGGCCCTGGCCGCCCGGCTGGCCGAGCATGACGACTTCATGGTCCGTTGCGCCATGCGCTACTGGCATCCCTTCGCCGCCGAAACCCTGGCCGAATTCGCCCGGGCCGGCGTCCGCGAGCTGGTGGCCCTGCCCCTTTATCCCCACTATTCCCGGGCCACCACCGGCTCATCCCTCAACGATCTCAAGAAGGCCGCCGCCCAGTCTGATTTTTCTTTTGATATCACAGAGATCAAGGCCTGGCCGGATAATCCGGCCTACGCCGCCGCCCTGGCGGCGACCATCGCCGAGGGCGCGGCCAACTTCGCCGGAGCGGAATTTACCGTGGTTTACAGCGCCCACAGCCTGCCGGTGAGCTTCATCGAGGAGGGCGACCCCTACCTCGACCACATCAAGCAAACCATTGCCGCGCTGGAAAAAATCACCGGCCGGACCGGCCGGCTCTGCTTCCAGAGCCGCAGCGGCCCGGTCCGCTGGCTCGAACCCTCGACCCCGGACATGCTCCAGCAACTGGCCGCCCAGGGGGTCAAAAACGTCCTTATGGTCCCCATCAGCTTCATCTCCGACCACGTGGAGACCCTATACGAGATCGACATCCAGTACCACGACCTGGCCCGCACCATGGGCATCCGCCTGGTCCGCCCCCCCGCCCTCAACACCCATCCCGAGTTGATCAAGGCCCTGACCCAACTGGTCCTGGTCAACCTCCGGCCGCGCTGCTGAAAGTTTCCCCGGAGGGGTATCTTGTTTCCCTGAGGCCCACTGGCAAAAACCGGAAGGACAACTATTCCCCGCACCTGAATTTAAACCCGGAAGCAAACCAGGAGCTGAACGGGCGGCAGTGCCGCAGATTGTCGCAAGCAGTTCCCGACGCTATACTTCAGTATGCGGCGGGAACTGATCGCGGCAAGATCCGGTGCTGCCGCCCGTTCAGCGGGTGGTTAGGAAGCGGCGCATGCGGATATTCATCAGAATACCGATGCCGGCCAGGGTGGTAAGCAGGGAGGAGCCGCCGTAGCTGAAAAGGGGCAGGGGCATCCCCACCACCGGCAGCAGGCCCAGGACCATGCCCAGGTTGATGAAGGCCTGCCAGAAGATGAGGGCCACGACCCCGAAGGCCAGCAGGACTCCGAACTTGTCCCGGGCGCTCAGGGCGACATTCATCCCCCAGAGAATAATGAAAAAATAGCAGGCGAGCAAAAAGACCGAGCCGACAAAGCCCCACTCCTCGGCCCAGACCGAAAAGGCAAAGTCGGTGTGGCGCTCGGGAAGAAAATCGAGCTGGGCCTGGGTGCCCTGGATATAACCCTTGCCGAAGGTGGCCCCGCTGCCCACCGCGATCTTGGACTGGGCGATATGATAGCCGCTGCCCAGGGGATCGCTTTCGGGGTTGAGGAAGGTCAGAACCCGCTGGCGCTGGTAGGGCTTGAGATAGAACTGCCAGGCCAGGGGAATCAGGGCCAGGCCAAACCCGGCCAGGGTCGCCAGGGTGGACCATTTGAGCTTGACGAAGAGGGTCAGCGAAACAAAGATGAAGGCCAGCATCATGGCGGTGCCCAGGTCGGGCTGCTTGACAATCAGCGCAAAGGGCACCAGGGTCAAGCCGATGGGGAGGGCCAGTTCCCGGATGGTAAAGCCGGCCCCGGTGTCCTTGCGGAAGTAGTAGCTGGCCAGGACGATCACCAGCATCAGCTTGGCTGGTTCCGAGGGCTGGAGACGGAAAAAACCGAGGTTGATCCAGCGCTGGGTGCCGGCCACCTCGCCCCCGATGAAAAGGGCGGCCAGCAGGAGGAAAATAGTCGCCGCGTAAAGGGGATAGCTCCACTTGATCAGAACCTTGTAGTCCACCAGGATGATCCCGATCATCACCCCCAGGCCCATCAGGTAGTAATAAATCTGCTTGACGAAGACCGAGGTGCCGAAACCCTTGTTCAGATAGGAGGCGCTGTAAAGGTTGAGCAGCCCCAGCAGGGCCACGACCAGGACGGCGGCCAGCATCACCCAGTCGAAGTTCTGCAGGAGACGGCGGTCAAAACGCAACATGGCTGCTTGTTCCTTGGCCCGGCCGGATCGGCCGGGGTTGGCTTAATCGGCGGCGGCCCGGCGCTCCGGCTCCGGGGGCGGCTCCGGCAGCGCTCCGGCTTGCCGGTTGAAATAGGCTTCCAGCACGGCCTTGGCCAGGGGGGCGGCCACCGAGCCGCCGCCGCCGCCGTGCTCCACCAGCACCGTAATCGCCACTTCCGGCGCCTCGGCCGGGGCATAGGCGGTGAACCAGGCATGATCCCGGAAGTGGTAGGGAATCTCATCATCTTTCAGGTGTTCGATCTGGGCCAGGCGGACCACCTGGGCGGTGCCGGTCTTGCCGGCCACCGTAATATCCTTGAGCCGGGCGGAACGGCCGGTGGCCCGTTCGCCGTGGACCGCCGCGACCAGGCTTTCCTGGAGCAGCCGCCAGGTCCGGGGGCTGATGGAGCTGAGATCGCCCTCCGGTTCGGGGATAAATTCCCGCAAAACCCGGCCTTCGGGATCACGCACGGCGCTCACCAGCTTGGGCCGGTAAAGGCGGCCGCCATTGGCCACCGCCGCGGTCATCCGGGTGAGCTGCAACGGGGTGGTCAGGTTGAAACCCTGGCCGATGGCCACTGACAAGGTTTCCCCGTCCTGCCAGCGCTCCCGGTGGCGCTGGAGCTTCCAGGCGGAGGTGGGAACCAGGCCCTCTTTTTCATGTTCAAGCTCCACTCCGGTTTTGCGGCCCAGGCCCAGCATCCGGGCGTAACGGGCCAGGGTGTCCACTCCCAGGCGCTGACCGAGCTGATAAAAATAGACGTCGCAGGATTTGGTCATGGCCTCCTTGAGGTTGACATGGCCGTGGCCCCGCCGTTGCCAGCAATGATAGCGCCGGCCGGCGAAGATAATGCTGCCCCCGCAGTAATGGGTGGTTTCCGGAGTCACCACCCCTTCTTCCAGGGCGGCCAGGGCGGTGATGATTTTATAGGTCGAACCGGGGGCGTACTGGCCCTGCAGGGGCTTGTTGAGCAGCGGCGAGCGGTGATCGTCCAGCAGGTCCCGCCAGACCGTCTGGGGAATCCCGCCGACAAAGCTTTCCAGGGGCAGATGGGGGGCGCTGGCCAGGGCCAGCAAGCGGCCGGAATGGACCTCCATCACCACTACCGCCCCGGCCTGCTCGCCCAACCCCGCTTCCGCCGCTCGCTGCACCTCGATATCCAGGGTGAGCTGCAGGTCGTTGCCGGGCAGGGGTTCCTGGACCTGCAGCTGCTTCTGGGCAAAACCGCGGACATCGACCTCGACGTAACGCTGGCCTTTTTCCCCCCGCAGGTAGGATTCGAAAACTTTTTCAAGCCCCTGCTTGCCGATGGCGTCTCCGGCCCGGTAGCCCTCATCGCGCTGGCGTTCCAGCTCCTGGCGATTGATCTCGCCGAGATAACCCACCAGATGCGAGGCGGTGTTGCCGTAAAGATAGTCCCGGCTGGGCTGCACCTCGATCTGGACCCCGGGCAGATTGAAGCTGTTGTTTTCGATCTGGACCAAGGTGCGCCAGTCGATATCCTCCTTGAGGCGGGTGGGGATGAAGCGGGGCAGATCGGCCCCGGCCCGGATCCGGTCCAGCACTTCGGAGGTGTCGAGTTCGAGGATCCGGGCCAGTTGGCGGATCACCTCGTCGGGATGGGGCGCGTCTTCCCGCAGCCAGATCACGTTGAAGCGGGGCCGGTTGGTCACCAGCACCTCGCCGTGGCGGTCCAGCAGGTTGCCCCGGGGCGCGGCGAGCTGCTGGACCCGAATCCGGTTGCTCTCGGAACGCTGAATATATTCGCTGCCCTGGTTAATCTGGAGATACCAGAGCCGGAGAACCAGAAGGGCCACGAAGACCAGGATGACCGCGGTGGCGACATCGATCCGCTTCTTGAGCATGGTCAGCTCGGCGGGATCCATTTTATTGATATTACCCAGCGGTCGGCGCATTGCTCAAACCCGGAAGCGATTGGCGGAACGGCGCTTGAAAGTCAAAAAGGAACGCGCCGGTTTCTGGTGCAGTTTGAGCTGGAGCTGCCGGCAAAAGTGGAAGAAAGGCAGGCAGATCACCCCCAGGATCACGCTGTTCTGGAGCAGCAGCGGCCAGGTCCAGAAAAAAAGGCCGTCCGGCCCCAGCAGGGAGGCCAGCAGATGACTGAAGATGGAGGTCAGCAGAAAGCTGCCCACCACCAGGGGCACCTGGTGAATGCTGTCCTGAAAGGCCAGGTTGCGGGAAACCAGCCGGATGGCCAGGAACAGCAGGAGATAAACCAGGGGATAAACCCCGAGATGCATCCCCGAAAGGATATCCGCCAGCATGCCCAGCACCAGGGTCAGGAACAGGCCCCGCCAGAGGTCGAGGTAGAGGGCGATGAAGATGATCAGCAGCAGCAGCAGATCGGGCCGGCCCAGCCAGGCGGGCAGCAGGTGAAAGAGGGTGCTCTGAAAAACCAGGGAGAGGATCCCCAGCAGCAGGAAAACAAGGGTCATGGTCATAACGCGGTCTATTCCGCCAGGGAGGTTTTTTTCATAATGATGACCAGATGTTCAAGCTGGGAAAAATCGGCGGCCGGTTCCACCCGGATACTTTGAAACATGCCCCGCTGGCTCCGAACCACCTCGTCCACCTGGCCCACCGGCAATCCTTTGGGGAAAACCCCGCCCAGGCCGGAAGTAATGATGTGATCGCCCTTTTCCACGTCGGAGTTGCGCAGCACGTAGTGGAGGACGAAGTCGTTGCCGTCGCCCTTGATGATCCCCTGGACCCGGTTTTTCTGGACAATCACATCCACCGCGCTGTTGGGGTCGTTGGCCAGCAGAACCTTGGCGTAATTGGGCGAGGTATTGATCACCTGGCCGACGATGCCTTCCACCGTGACCGCCGGCATTCCCCGCTCCACCCCGTCACTGCTGCCCCGGTCGATGATCAGGGTCTTGAACCAGAGGGACGGGTCGCGGCCGACCACCCGGGCGGTGATGGTGGGGTCGGGCAGGTTTTCCTTGAGGCCCAGCATTTTTTCCAGGCGGACGTTGGTGGCCACCGCTTCCCGGTAGCGACTGGTGGCGGCCTCGTACTGGCGCAGTTCCTCGCGCAGGCGGCGGTTCTCCTCGCGGACATTGATCAGTTCGCGGTAATTACCCCAGACCCCGCCGAAATAACCGGTGAAGGCGGTGCTGACCGACTGGGCCGCCCCCATCACTTCCAGGCCGACCTTGTGGAAAAGGCTGAATTCCCCCCGCCCCAGGGCGGAGACGATGAAGAAGAAAACCAGGATAAGAACAAAACCGGACAGGAGAACAATGCGGACCTGACGGGAACGTTTGCCTCTTTTTTTCATGATTGACGACAACGGTCAGGTTTGGCAGGTTTGGCCATAACTCCAGCTCAGGAGGTCAGAACATCCTTGAGGACATCGATGTTTTCCAGGGCCTTGCCCGAGCCCAGGACCACCGAGGAGAGGGGATCCTCGGCGATGATCACCGGGACTCCGGTTTCTTCACGCAACCGCTTGTCCAGGTTGCGCAACAGCGCCCCGCCACCGGTCAGGACGATGCCCTGGTCGACGATATCGGCGGCCAGTTCCGGCGGGGTCAACTCCAGGGCCATCTTCACCGCTTCGATGATGGCATCGACCTGTTCGGTGATGGCCTGGCGGATTTCATCGGAACCGATGACCAGGGTCTTGGGCACCCCGGAAACCAGGTCCCGGCCCTTGATCTCCATGGTTTCGTAAGGTTCCTCGGGCATCACGTCGGCGATGGTGGTTTTGATCACCTCGGCGGTATGCTCGCCGATGGCCAGGTTGTGCTTGCGCTTGATATAGTGGAGAATGGACTCGTCCATTTTGTCGCCGGCCACCCGGACCGAGCTGGCGTAAACCACCCCGGCCAGGGAGATCACCGCCACTTCGGTGGTGCCGCCGCCGATATCCACCACCATGTTGGCGGTGGGTTCGGTGATCGGCAGGCCGGCGCCGATGGCGGCGGCCATGGGCTCTTCGATGAGGTAAACTTCGCGGGCCCCGGCCGATTCAGCCGATTCCTTGACCGCCCGCTTTTCCACCTGGGTAATGCCCGACGGCACGCTGATGATGATCCGGGGATGGACCAGGGTGCGGCGATTGTGCACTTTGTTGATGAAGTAGCGCAACATCGCCTCGGTGACCTCGAAGTCGGCGATGACCCCGTCCTTGATCGGCCGCACAGCGGTGATGTTGCCGGGGGTCCGGCCCAGCATCATCTTGGCCTCCTTGCCCACCGCCAGCACCTTGTTGGCCCGGGCATCCCTGCGGATGGCGACCACCGACGGCTCCCGCAGGACAATGCCCTTGCCCTTGACAAAGACCAGGGTGTTGGCCGTGCCCAGATCAATTGCCAGGTCATTGGAAAGAAAGCCGAAAAGCGAGTCAAGGAACATGGGGATCCTCTATGGGGGTGGTGGTGTGATGGTGCCGGTCTACGGAGTCTTCGGCAACCCTGGGCGAAAGCCGGCTGCCACAAACGAGAACTCTAGCAGACTCTACCCCTGCTGGCAACAAAAATGACGGGGCCGGAAAGGGCCGGATAACAGCGATCCATAAGCTAAATTGACCGGCCCCGCTCCCCCGGCCCGAGTGGCGGGCGGGCGGCCGGGCGGCGCGGAAAAAACTTGACAACCCAACCAAGGCCGTGGTAAACGGGAGCCGCTTTGCCTGACCGGCACCGGTCGGGCCTAAGTTATCCCGCACGACCTGATGTGGGGCTATAGCTCAGCTGGGAGAGCGCTTGAATGGCATTCAAGAGGTCAGCGGTTCGATCCCGCTTAGCTCCACCATTTTTCATTTTTTTCTGCTTTTTTGCCTTTCGCTGCACGCAAGCTGGTTCCGTCGGGGAGGGCCTGGCCGGTTTTTCTCGAGACCAGGGGCCTCTGCCGCTGTTCGTTGAATTGGCCTTCTTCACACGGCAGAGGCTCTCTTCTTTTGGCAAACATTTCCCGGCACCGAATCTTCGCGCGATCGCCCCGGCTTGCTTACCCGGGGTACGCGGCGCCGGGACGCTGGCGCGAATCTCCGGCGCCGGGCAATCTTTTCCGGCCGGGCCGGGCTGAGGCAAATTGCCGCTGACGGCTGCCTTACTATCTTATGGATGGACTGCTATGACCACCAGTGCTAAAAATCCCGCCGGGCCGGCGGCGGCCGCGGAGAGCGGCGGCGGGCGGCCGGTCAGTGATGAGACCGTGCTGAAGGTGACCAAGGAGATCGTGGTCAAGTTTATCGAGGTGGGCCGCCTTTCTCCCGCCAATTTCAGCGAAACCTTTCGCGAGGTCCACGCCACGGTGCGCGACACCGTTCGTTCCTGAGTTTTTCCCTGCCCATGTCCGCTCCGGCCGCCAACTCCTCCCCGCCCCCCAACCCCCTTGATCCTGCCCTCAACCGGGCTCCGGCAGCGGTGCGCCATGTCCACCTGATGGGCATCGGCGGCACCGGGATGGCGGCTCTGGCCGGGATGCTGCAAAGCCTGGGGCTCAAGGTCAGCGGTTCCGACCAGCGGGTCTATCCGCCCATGAGCGACTACCTGGCCTCCCTCGGGATTCCGGTCATGGAAGGCTACGACCCCCGCAACCTGGCCGGCGGGCCCGACCTGGTCATCGTCGGCAATGTCATCCGGGCCACCAATCCCGAGGCCGTGGCCCTGGCCGCCGCCGGCCTGCCCTACCTTTCCATGCCCCAGGCCCTGCACCATTATTTTTTGCGCGGCAAGCGCTCGCTGGTGGTGGCCGGCACCCACGGCAAAACCACCACCGCCTCCCTGCTGGCTACCATGCTGGACGCGGTGGGGCTCCAGCCCGGCTTCATGATCGGCGGCATCGTCCAGGCCTTCGGGCGCAGCTCGCGCCTGGGCCAGGGCCCTTTTTTCGTCACCGAGGGGGATGAATACGATACCGCCTTCTTCGACAAGGGCCCCAAGTTTCTCCACTACGCCCCCGAAATCTGTATCCTCACCGGGGTCGAATTCGACCATGCCGATATCTATGCCGATCTTGCCGCGGTCAAGGCCGCCTTTGCCCGCCTGGTGGCCCTGATGCCCGCTGAAGGCCTGCTGGTGGCCTGCCTGGACGATCCCAACGTCCGGGAGCTCACCGCCGCCGCCCCCTGCCGGGTGCTGGGTTACGGCGAGGGGCCGGATCTGGCCTGGCAGTTGCGGGAACTGACCGTCGGCCCGGAAGCCACCCGCTTTGCCGTGGCCCGCCACGGCGAGCCCTTCGGCAAAATGGTCAGCCGGATGCCCGGGCGCCATAACGCCCTCAACGCCCTGGCGGTCATCGCCGTGCTGGATTACCTGGCCGTGCCGGCGGCGGCCAGCGCCGCCGCCCTGGCCGCCTTCAGCGGGGTGCGCCGCCGCCAGGAGGTCCGCGGAGTGGTCGGCGGGGTGACGGTGATTGATGATTTCGCCCATCATCCCACGGCGGTGCGGGAAACTCTCAGGGCCCTGCGGGCCGCTTATCCCGGCCGCCGCCTGCTGGCGGTTTTCGAACCCCGCACCAATTCCAGCCGCCGCAGCGTATTCCAGCAAGCCTACGTGCCGGCCTTCGCCGCCGCCGACCGGGTTCTGATCTGTCAACCGGAAGGCCTGGACAGCATCCCCGCCCACGAACGCTTTTCCATCACCCGCCTGGCCGCCGACCTGGCCGCCCGCGGCCAGGACGCCGCCCCCTTTGCCGACCCCGAGGCGATTATCGCCGACCTGACCGCCACCACCCGGCCCGGCGACGTGGTCGCGATTCTCTCCAACGGCGGTTTCGCCAACATCCACCAGCGCCTGCTGGACCAACTCCCGTCCCGCTGAATCTGAACCCAAGCCTTTTCCTCCCCAACCAACAACAAGCGCCATTCATCCCACGGTAATTTATGCTTGCCTTTTTGGCGGGCCTATGCAGATAATTGCGGACAGTACTACGATTGAGGATCTAGTTTTTTCTGAATATCGATTCATTTTTTTCTTGACCTCGTTTTACCCCCGGACTAAAGAGCATATTCAGATTCTGTTTTCCGGAGGGGTTCGGGCAAAGAATTCGGGGCGAGTGGGGGAAGAAGATTGGAACAGGAATACCTGCTTAATCTCTTGTATGTAGTGGCTTTTTTCTTCGGCGGAGTCGCCTGGGCCATAGGGCCGGTCATCATCTCCCGCCTCTTTGCCCCCCGCACTCTCCAGCCCCAGACCAATTCCATTTACGAATGCGGCATGCAGCCCATCGGGGAGGCCTGGATCCGCTTCGGCGCCGTCTACTACCTCTACGCCCTGATCTTTCTCGCCTTCGCCGTCGACGTCCTCTTTCTCTTCCCGGTTGCCCTCATCTACGCCCAAGAAGTGATTCTCGGAGCCGCCTGGCTCGATTTCGTAGTCATTTTCCTCTTCATCGACACCCTGGCGCTGGCCGTGGTCTACGCCTGGAAAAAGGGAGTTTTTCAGTGGGAAAGGAAAGTATACAACCCCCGGTAGTCCAATTCGCCGTCCTCGACAAACTGCTCAACCTGGGACGGGCCAATTCGCTCTGGCCGCTGACTTTCGGCCTGGCCTGCTGCGCCATTGAAATGATGGCTACCGGGGCATCGCGCTTCGATCTCGACCGTTTCGGCCAGGGGGTTTTCCGTCCCGCCCCCAAGCAGTCGGACGTGATGATCGTGGCCGGCACCATCAGCCGGAAAATGGCCCCGGCCATCGTCACCCTCTACGAGCAGATGCCCCATCCCAAGTGGGTGATCGCCATGGGCAACTGCGCCATTTCCGGGGGGCCCTTCGTTTTCGAGGGCCAGTACGGCATCGTCGAAGGAGCCGACAAGATCATCCCGGTGGATGTTTACATTCCCGGCTGTCCGCCCCGGCCCGAGGCCCTGATCGAAGGCCTGCTGAAGCTGGAGGAAAAACTCACCGGCAGCCGGCGCTGGCCGCGGATCAACACGGAGTACGCCATATGAAAAAGCTCGCCGCCCAAAAGGCTCTGGCCGCCTTGACCGACGCCGAGATCGTCGAGTGCGACTATGCCGCCCGGGGCTTTCACCTCAGCGTGACCCTGCCCCCGGAACAACTGCCGGCGGCGGCGGAAATCCTCGACCAGGAAGGGTTCTTCATCGAGGCGGTGACCGGGGTGGACTGGTTCGGCGAACAGGAGGCCCTGGCCAAGGAAGCGGCCAAGGCGGCCGCCGCCAAGGCCGCGGCGGCCAAGAAAGCGGCCGCGGAAGCCGCCGAGAAAGCCGCCGCGGCGGGAGAGGAGCCGCCGCCGGCCGAGCCGCCCCCGCCCGTTGAACCGGCGGCCCCAACCGAACCGCGGGAAGACAGCTTCGAGGTGGTTTACGACTTCAATTACTTTCCCGAACTCTGCCGGGTAAGCCTCCACACCCGGGTCCCCCGGAGCCAGCCGGAAGTGCCGACCATTTCCCACATTTACCCGGGGGCCAACTGGCACGAACGGGAAACCCACGACTTCTTCGGCATCATCTTCACCGGCCATCCCGACCTTTCGCCGCTGCTGCTGCCGGAAGACGCCGATTTTCACCCCTTGCGCAAGGATTATAAGCCATGAACCCGCTGGCCGCCGATCCCGCCTACGAAACCTTCGTTCTCAACATGGGGCCGCAGCATCCGGCCACCCACGGAGCCCTGCGGATCAAACTGCTGATGGACGGGGAATATATCGTCGAGGCCGAACCGGTCCTGGGCTATATCCACCGAATGCACGAGAAGATGGGGGAGAACCGGACCTATCTCCAGTTCATGCCCAATACCGGCCGACTCGATTACCTTGCCGCCCTTTCTTACAACCACGGCTATGTCGGGGCGGTGGAACGGGCCGCCGGCATTGCGGTGCCGGAGCGGGCCGAATATCTCCGGGTGATCACCGTCGAGTTGAACCGGGTTTCCAGCCATCTTCTCTGGCTGGGGGCCTTCGTCCTCGACCTGGGCGGCTTCACTCCCCTGCTCTACGTCATGGATGATCGTGAACAGATTCTCGATCTGCTGGAACGGGTGACCGGCTCCCGCCTCACCTACTGCTATTTCCGCTTCGGCGGACTCTATAATGATGTCGACGAGCAGTTCGTGCCCGGCGCCCGGGCCTTTGTCAAGCGGATGCGCGACAAGCTGCCGATGTATCACAACCTGATCACCAAGAATGTCATCCTCCGCCAGCGCCTGGAGGGGGTCGGCTACATCACCGCCGAAATGTGCCGCAAGTACGGGGCCAACGGCCCGGTGGCCCGGGGTTCGGGGATCGCCTACGATATCCGCAAGCATGAGCCCTACTCGGTTTATCCCGAATTCAACTTCGATATCCCGGTTTACGACCAGGGCGACTCCATGGCCCGCTACATGGTGCGGATGGACGAGATCGAGCAGAGCCTGCGGATCATCGAACAGGGCCTGGACAAGCTGCCCGACGGGCCGGTGATGGCGGAAAAGGTGCCCAAGATCATCAAGCCGCCCAAGGGTGACTACTTCTACGCGGTGGAGGCGGCCCGGGGCTTCTTCGGCGTCCGCCTGGTCAGCGACGGCACCAACACCCCCTACCGGCTCAAGCTGCGCTCGCCCTGTTTTTCCAACGTCAGCCTGTTCGGTGAAGCCGCCCGCGGCCTGCTGCTGGCCGACGCGGTGGCCCTGTTCGGCAGCCTGGACCTGGTAATTCCGGATATTGATCGATGAAAGCGCCCTCACAGCAAGCCGGCCTCAGCGAAAATAATGCGTAACCCGCCGGCCCAAGGCGCCGCCCCAGATAGGAGCCCTGCATAAATGAGCCCATTACCAGAAATAGTCCGGGTCCTGGCCTTCGTTCTCGGCGCGATGGCCTTCGTCGGCCTCAACGCCGCCTTCCTGGTCTGGCTGGAACGGAAAGTGGCCGGCCATATCCAGCGCCGGATCGGGCCCAAGGAAGCCGGCCCCTTCGGGGTGCTCCAGTCCTTTGCCGACGGCATCAAGCTGATGGTCAAGCAACTGGTGGTGCCGGCCAAGGCCGACCCCATCCTCTACCGCCTGGCTCCGGCCCTGACCATGATCACCGCGATCATGGTCTTCGTGGTGATCCCCTTCGGCCCTTCCATAGTGGCCATAGACCTCAATATCGGCCTGCTGCTGATCTTCGCCATCGCCTCGATCAACGTGCTGGCCCTGCTCATCGGGGGCTGGGGCTCCAACAACAAATATTCGGTTATTTCCGCCACCCGGGCGGTTTCCCAGAACGTCGCCTACGAGGTGCCGATGCTGATCACCGTGGTGACCATGGTTATGATCGCCGGCTCGATGAACCTCAACACCATCGTCGGCAACCAGGGCACCATCCTCCAGTGGTACATTTTCCCCTGGAACGGCAGCATCATGCTGCCCGTGGCCTTTCTGATCTTTTTTGTCTGCGCCATGGCCGAGACCAACCGGGCCCCCTTCGACTTGGGCGAGGCGGAAAGCGAGCTGGTGGCCGGCTTCCACACCGAGTACGGCGGCATGGGCTTCGGCCTCTTTTTCCTGGGCGAGTACGGCCATGTCTTTGTCGGCTGCGCCCTGGCCAGCATTCTGTTCCTCGGCGGCTGGCAGTGCCCCCTGGGCTGGTTGCCCGGGCCCCACTGGCTGCTGCTCAAGACCTACCTGCTGGTTTTCGTCGTGATGTGGATTCGCTGGACCTATCCCCGTACCACCATCTACGGTCTGCTTAACCTGTCCTGGAAAGTGATGGTGCCCTTTTCCCTGGCGGTCCTGCTGATTACCGCGGCCATGCTGAAGGTGTTTTAAATGAGCGGCTATTTCAAAGAACTTTACGACGGCGGCAAAAGCCTGGTGGTGGGCCTGGGGATCACCTTCAAGTACATGATCCAGCCGGTGGTCACCCTCCAGTATCCCCACCAGACGGTGGCGATGCCCCCGCGCTTTCGCGGCCACATCGACCTGGTCGTGGACGAGGAGGGCAACAACAAGTGCATCGTCTGCGGGATGTGCCAGCGCAACTGCCCCTCGAACTGCATCAGTCTGACCGGGGAAAAACCCGAAGGGGGCAAGAAGAAGGAACTGACCGCTTACCGGCTCGACTTCACCACCTGCAGCCTTTGCGGGATCTGCGTGGAAAGCTGCCCCACCGACGCCCTGCTCTTTTCCAAGGCATACAACCTGGCCGGTTACAGCAAGGAAGAATTCATCTTTGACCTGCTGAAACGCAGCAAGGAGCGGCAAAAATGACTCCCTTATTTTCGGTGGAAGGTCTGGCCGGGCTGGTTTTTTTCGGCTTTATCCTGCTGATCATCGGCGGCGCCCTGGTCGCCACCCACGCCGCCAACCTGATCCGGGCGGTGACCGGCCTGGCGGTGGCCTTCATCGGGGTGGCCGGGATTTACTATTTCCTCAACAGCCCCTTTCTGGCCCTGATGCAGATCCTGATCTACGCCGGGGCGATCTGCGTGGCCCTGGTCTTCGCGGTCATGCTGGCCGAACCCATCGCGATAAAGAAATTTCAGCGCCGCCATCCCCTGGCCGGTCCGGGCGCCTTCGCGGCGGCCGGCCTGCTGGCCTGGGGCCTGGCCGCCCTGGCCTACAAGACCACCTGGCCGGCGCCGCCCACCCGGGTCAACGCCGGCGAACTCGAGGAAGTGGGCCGGGCCATGATGACCACCTTCGTGGTCGGCTTTGAATTGATTTCCCTGGTGCTGCTGGTGGCCATCATCGGCTCACTGGTGCTGGCCCGCAACGGCAGAAGTCGCAAGTAAATTCAGGAGCAACCGAGGATATGGAAATACCGGTTATTTATAACAGTCTGCATACTTATCTGCTGATTGCCGCCCTGCTCTTCGGCTTCGGGATTTACGGCATTCTCAAGCATCGCAGCCTGATCGGGATTCTGATTTCCGCCGAACTGGTGCTCTGCGCCGCTTCGGTCAATTTCATGGCCTTCAACCGCTTCCTGGCGCCCGATCCGGTGGTGGGGCAGGTTTTCGCCCTCTTCATTATCGGTCTGGCGGCGGCAGAGGCGGCGATCATCCTGAGCATCATCATCGCGGTTTACCGCAACTACAAGTCGATCGACCCCGAAGAGCCGGCGGAGCTGGCGGGGTAGCCGAGGATTATCTTTTATGGAACCAATCGTTTCGTTAAAACCGCTCCTGGCTCTGCTGGCCGCCCTGGTCGGCGCCATCCTGGTGATGCTCTCCGGGCGGAATCCCAATATCCGGGAGTCCTGGTCCCTGGTGGCGGCGGTGGTGATGTTCACCATCATCGCCTCGATGGTTCCCCTGATCCTGGCCGGCCAGACCCTGATCTACCCGATCTTCCAGATTCTGCCCGGGGTTTCGGTGACCCTGCGGGTGGACGCCTTTTCCCTGATCTTCGCCCTGGCCGCCTCCTTTCTCTGGATTCTGGCGGTTTTCTATTCGGCCGGCTACATGCGGGGGCTGCACGAGCACGCCCAGACCCGGTTCAACGCCTGTTTCGCCCTGGCCCTGTTCGGGGCCATGGGGGTAGCCTTTGCCGACAACCTCTTCACCCTCTATCTCTTCTATGAAATCGTCAGCATCGGCACCTACCCCCTGGTCGCCCATCACCAGGACCAGGAGGGCTACGAAGGGGGCAAGAAGTACATCGTTTACCTGACCACCACCGCCAAGGGCCTGATCCTGCCGGCGATGATCCTGATCTACGTCCTCACCGGCACCCTCGATTTCGCCGACAACATCAGCACCGGGATCTTGCCCGAGGGGGCCAGCAGCGTGCTGGTGACGGTGCTCTACATTTTCTGCATCCTCGGTTTCGCCAAGAACGGGGTGATGCCGTTCCACGGCTGGTTGCCCGGCGCCATGGTCGCCCCCACCCCGGTCTCCGCCCTGCTCCATGCGGTGGCGGTGGTCAAGGTTGGGGTTTTCTGCACCACCCGGGTGATGCTCTATGTCTTCGGGGTGGACATCATGGATGATCTCAGCCTCGGGATCATGACCGCCTACTTCGTCTCCTTCACCATCCTGGTCGCCTCGATCATCGCCCTGAGCAAGGACAATCTCAAGGCCCGGCTGGCCTACTCCACCGTCAGCCAGCTCTCCTACATCATCCTCGGGGTGGCCCTGCTGACCCCGGCGGCGGTGGAAGGCGGCCTGATCCATATCACCAACCACGCCTTCGCCAAGATCACCCTCTTCTTCTGCGCCGGGGCAATCTATGTCGCCGCCCACAAGAAGAATATTTCCGAGATGGGGGGCCTGGGCCGGGTGATGCCCTTCACCTTCGGGGCCTTCGCGGTGGCCTCGCTGTCGATGATCGGGGCCCCGCCGGTGGCCGGCTTCGTGACCAAATGGTACCTGCTGATCGGCTCCCTGGACGCCGGCCAGATCGGCATCATTCTGGTGCTGCTGGCCTCGACCATGCTCAACGTCGGCTATTTCGCCCCCATTACCTACAAGGCCTTTTTCGGCAAGCCCCCGGCCGGCGAAACCCTGCCCGCCGGGATCAAGGAGGCGCCGCTGAGCATGGTGATCCCCATCCTGATCGCCGCCACCATTTCGGTGATCATCGGGATCTACCCGGACTTCATGCTCCAGTTCGTCAAAATGGTAACCGCGGTGTTGCCGTGAGGCCCGCCATTACCCTTCACCCGGGTTTGCGGCTTTTTGCGAGGATGTCGTCATGATTGTGAAAATTATCGATAAAATGCGGCAGAACCTGCCCCTGCTGGGGGCATTGGGCCTGGGCCTTTTGCTGCTGCTGCTGCTCTGGGACGTCCTCCTGCTGGACAAGAGCTACGTTCACAGCGCGGCCGAAAAACTGCCCGGCTTCTGGGCCCTGTTCGGCTTCGGGGCGGCGGCCCTGATCATCGTTCTGGCCAAGATCATCGGCCTGGTGGGCCTGCAAACCGACGAGGATTATTATGACCGGTAAAAATGCCGCGGCACCGCATTTTGGGGCGATCGAACCGACTCGCACAGGTCGGCTGCGGCTGGCCGTCCCGCTTGCCCCAGCCTGCGGCCCGGCGGCATTTTTACTCAAGCCCGTAAACGGTGCTGATTATGCTAAGTAACATCTGGCTGCATCCGGCCCTGATTCTGATTATCGGCGCCTGCGCCCTGCCCTTTATCCGGGGGGGACTGAGGGTTCCCTTCCTGCTGCTGGTGCCGACTCTCGCCTTCGGGGCGGTGCTTTCCATGACCCAGGGCACCTTCGGGGTGGTCCAGTTCGCCGACTGGCACCTGGTCTTCGGCCGGGTTGACGGCCTCAGCCTGATCTTCGCCTACATCATGGCCCTGATGGCCATCATCGGCACCCTTTACGGCCTCCATGTCCGCGACCCCTACCAGCACATGGCGGCCTGGTTTTACGTGGCCGGTTCGCTGGGGGTCATCTTCGCCGGCGATTTCCTGGTCCTCTTCCTCTTCTGGGAAATCATGGCCTTCGCCTCCACCTTCCTGATCTGGTTCCGGGGCCGGCCCCAGTCTCTGGGAGCGGGTTACCGCTACGTGCTGGTCCATACCGCCGGCGGCCTGACCCTGCTGGCCGGGATCATTCTCCAGTATCACGCCACCGGCGGCGATCTTAGCTTCAATCTGCAGAATGTCGCCGAGCCGAGCCTGGCCACCTGGCTGATTCTGATCGGCTTCATGCTCAACGCCGCCGTCTTCCCGCTCCACTCCTGGCTGCCCGACGCCTACGGCGAGGCCTCGGTGGTGGGCGCCGTCTTCATGTGCGCCTTCACCACCAAGACCGCGGTTTACACCCTGGCCCGGGGCTTTGCCGGGATGGAAATCCTGATCCCCCTAGGGGTGATCATGGCCCTGGTGGGGGTGGTCTACGCGGTGCTGGAGAACGACGCCCGCCGGCTGCTGGCCTACAGCATCATCAGCCAGGTGGGCTACATGGTGGCGGCGGTGGGGATCGGCAGCACTCTGGCGATCAACGGGGCCGCCGCCCACGCCTTCGCCCATATTCTCTACAAGGGGCTGCTCTTCATGGGGGTGGGCTCGGTACTCCACATGACCGGCCAGAGCAAGTTCAGTGAGCTGGGCGGCCTGTACAAAAAAATGCCCCGGACCCTGCTCTTCACCCTGGTGGGCTGCGCCTCCATTGCCGCCTTTCCGCTCTTTTCCGGCTTTGTCAGCAAGGCGATGATCATCTCGGCCGGCTTCGACGGGCACCATTACTGGGCCACCTTCCTGCTGCTGGGCGCCTCGGCCGGCACCTTCCTCTACAACGGGCTCAAGATGCCCTACCTGATCTGGTTCGGCGAGAGCCGCTGTTCGCAGGAAACCTGGGCCAAAGCCGCCGATCCCCCCTGGCACATGCAGCTGGCCATGGGGGTGGCCGCCTTCTTCTGCGTCCTGGTCGGGGTTTACTATCCTTACCTCTACGGGATGCTGCCCCACCCGGTGACCTACCAGCCCTACTACGCCTATCACCTGGCCGAAACCCTGCAGATCCTGGCCTTTACCGCCCTGGCCTTCTACGTGATGCGCAAGCTGCTGCTGCCCACCCGGACCATCACCCTGGATCTCGACTGGTTCTACCGGATGTTCGGCCGCCTGGTCCTCTGGCTGGCCCAAAAGCCGATCCAGAAAAGCGATACCGCGGTCAACAACGCCTACAATACCTGGGGCCTCAACCCCCTGATGACCATCTCCCGCTTCTGGTCCTGGTTTGACTGGCACGCCATCGACGGGGTGGTGGACGGCCTGGCCCGGACGGTGCGGGGCGTGGGCGACCGGGTCCGCCAGCTCCAGGCCGCCCGCCTGCAGCTCAACGTGTTCTATACCGTTTCCATTGTGGCCGTACTGCTTGTCCTCTATGTCTTCGCGAACTGACCGAGGTTAGTGAATTATGGATTTTCTCCTGATCAACCAAGGGTTCCCGTATCTGAGCACCCTGGTCTTTCTCCCCCTGCTGGGGGCTCTGGTGCTGCTGGCCCTGCCGGGGGACAACGCCTGCCGCAGCTGGAGCCTGGCCATCACCGTGCTCACGGCCGTGATCTCCCTGCCGCTCTTTTTCCTGTTCGACAGCTCGACCCACCTCTACCAGTTCGCCGAGCACCGCCCCTGGATCGCCGCCTGGGACATCAACTATACCCTGGGCATCGACGGGATCAGCCTGCTGCTGGTCTTGATGACCACCATTATCATGCCCCTCTGCGTGCTCGGTTCCTGGCGCTACATTGCAAAGCGGGTCAAGGAGTTCATGTTCTGCCTGCTGCTGATGGAAGCCGCCATGCTGGGGGTTTTCATGGCCCTGGACTTCGTCCTCTTCTACATCTTCTGGGAAGCGATGCTGATTCCCATGTACCTGCTGATCGCGGTCTGGGGCGGGCCCCGCAAGATGTACGCCTCGATCAAGTTTTTCCTCTACACCCTGGCCGGCTCGGTCATGCTGCTGGTGGCGATCATCGCCCTCTTTTTGACCTCCGAGCCCCAGACTTTCAGCATTCCGCTGCTGATGGAGCAGGGCTTCTCCTCCACCTTCCAGATCTGGGTCTTCCTGGCCTTCTTCCTGGCCTTCGCCATCAAGGTGCCGATGTTCCCCTTCCATACCTGGTTGCCCGCCGCCCACGTGGAAGCGCCCACCGCCGGCAGCGTGATCCTGGCCTCGGTGCTGCTGAAGATGGGGACCTACGGTTTCCTGCGCTTCTGCCTGCCCATCACCCCCGAGGCGACCTTCGTCTTCATGCCCTACATCCTCTGGCTCTCGATCATCGGCATCCTCTACGGCGGCTTCACCGCCCTGGCCCAGCAGGACATGAAGAAGCTGATCGCCTATTCCAGCGTGGGCCACATGGGCTTCGTCACCCTGGGGATTTTTGTCCTCAACACCCAGGGCATCGAAGGGGCCATTCTGCAGATGATCAACCACGGCATCACCACCGGGGCGCTGTTCTTCTGCGTGGGCATGCTCTATGAGCGGACCCACAGCCGGGAGCTGGCCCTCAACGCCGGGGTCGGCCGCTTCATGCCGATCTACGTGGTCTTTTTGGGCTTCTTCTCGCTCTCGTCGCTGGCCTTTCCCGGCACCAACTCCTTTGTCGGCGAATTCATGATCTTGGCCGGCGGCTTTGAGTACTCGCTGCTGATCGCCGCCTTCGCCATTCCCGGGGCGGTCCTGGCCGCGGCCTACATGTTCCGCCTGCTGCAGCGGGTGGTCTGGGGCGGCACCAACAACCCGCCGCATAGCAAGCTGATCGACCTCAACGGGCGGGAAATCGCGGTGCTGGCTCCCCTGCTGCTCTTCGTGTTCTGGATCGGCCTTTCGCCGGCCCCGTTTCTGGGGGTGATGGAGGCCAGCGTGGCCCACCTGCTGGAACAGGTGGGGGTGGCGGGCCAGACCACCGAAGGCATGACCTGGACCCGGTTGCTGCTGCCATAATTTAATCGTTGACCCTCCCGGGGGCCGACCTCTTGGAATAGGACCGATATGAAAGTTCTGCTTTTTCTTCCCGAACTTTTTCTGCTGCTCGGCGTGCTGACGCTCTTCAACCTGAGCGTGGCCGGGGTCGACGGCCGCAAGGCCCGCCTGGCCGCCCTGGCCTTTGCCGCCGGGACGGCGGTCTTGAGCCTGCTTTGCCTGGGGCAGCAGGGCACCATCTTCTTTGAAGCCTATCGGGTCGATTTCTTCAGCCAGATCGTCAAGCTGATCCTGGCCTTGGGCCTGGTGGGAGTCCTGGTGGTCGGCCAGGAGTTGAAGGATATCCGCGACGCGGTCCGGCCCGAATACTACCTGTTCATGCTCTGCTCGGTCAGCGGCCTGATGATGCTGGTCAGCAGCGCCGAGTTGCTGACCATGTTCCTGGCCCTGGAACTCTCCTCCTACTGCCTCTACCTGATGGTGCCGATGCGGGATGACCGCCAGGGCCTGCGGGTGCAGATGGAGGCGGCGATCAAGTACGTGATCTTCGGGGTGGTGGCCAGCGGGATCATGCTCTTCGGCATGAGCTATCTCTTCGCCATGGGCGGCAGCACCCACTTCGCCGTGCTGATCCCGGCCCTGGCCGGGATGCTGGACAACCCGGCGGTGCTGGTGGGCATCGTCATGGTCATGGCCGGCTTTTTCTACAAGCTGGCGATCTTCCCCTTCCACTTCTGGGTGCCGGACGTTTACCAGGGGGCCTCCAACGAGACCACCGCCTTCATCGCCTCGCTGCCCAAGATCGCCGCCGCCGCCATGCTGATCAAGATCTCGACCCTGGCCGCCCCCGGCGTCGGGGGCAGCGCCCTGATCACCCTGCTGACCCTGCTGGCGGTACTGTCGATGTTCTACGGCAACCTCTCGGCCCTGGTCCAGACCGACATCAAGCGGATGCTGGGCTTTTCCGGCATCGCCCACGCCGGTTTCATCCTGGTGGGGGTGTTGACCCTGGATATCACCGGCTACTCGGCGGCCCTCTACTACGCCACCGGCTACGTGGCCATGAGCCTGGCCTGCTTCCTGGTGATCTGCAGCGTCTCCCGCCAGGGCGAAAACGTCAAAATCGCAGACCTCAGCGGCCTCTACCAGCGGGCGCCGCTCCTGGCCCTGGTCCTGGCGGTGGGGCTCTTCGCCCTGGCCGGGATCCCGCCCTTCGTCGGCTTCATGGGCAAGTTCTTCATCCTGACCAGCGCCCTGAACCAGGGCCACCTGGCCCTGGTCATCCTGGCGGCGATCAACACCGCCATCGCCATCTACTACTACCTGTCGGTGGTCCGGGTGGCCTACACCGCCGAGCCGGAAGCCCGCCCGGCCCTGGCCCCCAACAACGCCACCGCCGCCCTGGGGGTGGTGCTCATCTTGGTGATCATCACCCTGGGGGTGCTGCCCGGCGCCGCCCTGGAAACCGCGGCCACCGCGGTCCGGGCTCTGCTTTAGAGCCAAGCCCGGGCTCAGCCGTGCGCCGCCAAGGCGGCAGCCCTGGGCCCAGTTATCTCAGCCGGCCAACCTCCCGGCCGAAGATCTCCGCTTTGCCTTTCGGCCTTGGCACCCCCTGCCCGCATACCCGGGCTGGCTAGAATGATACCTTCATCGGCCAGGGCCTGAAAATGGCTGCGGCAATTTCCTCACCACATTTTTTAGTAACCTTTCCTTGACTCCCTGATCGCATCAAGAATATCCGCAGTTGTGGCTTTTGTGGTGATTCCGGAAATAGCAAAGGGGGATTGACTGGTTTTCTTGTACACCAGGGAAAAGGTCTCTCCCCCCCTGCGCTTGATCAGCACTACTTCCTTTTTGGCGGTATCAAGAAGCTCGGAAAGACGCTTGCGAGCTTCGGAATACTGATATGCCTTCATGCTTCTTCCTCCCATGGAGCGATGCCAAGTTGAGCGGCAAGCTCCTTCATTGCCGCATCAAGGGTGAGCAACGGGCAAAGAGTTCCTGACCAACCGTCAAGGAGATATTCATCTCTTTTTCCGGCTCGTTCAGAGCGGTTGCCAAAAAGATGTCGGCGTCGGCTGCAATATTCATAAGTACAATTGTACAAATAGAGTCAAACTTTGTCAGGTCGGTTTTACCGGCACAAATGGAGCCCCCCGGTCACCAGCGACCAGAAAATCATCAACTATCAACACCTGCACACCATATGGTTACTAAAGATCTTGCTTCCGCGAAAGCCTGTCAAGCGTCAAGACTAAAGATTTGACCCCGATTCCCTCCGGTTGGGGGCGCTCTCGGGCGCAGGCATGTCATTAGATCGGCTTCAATAGGAGGCTGCTAAGCCCGTCATTTATCCTACTCTACCTTGATTTTTTGAATTGATCCGGTTTTGATAACGAAAAAAGCCGGATGAATCACCCAGGTCGGTGGTTGATCCGGCTTTTCAGGTCCTCTGCAACAGAGTTCCCGGCTCGTTCAACATCTCCATCTTTCATATTACAAGCATCGCCCAATCACGAACGAATGTAGACCGTACTTCAGACGCTTGACTTAGCAGGAGATATCTTCAGGCTGGCTCGCAACTCATCCCGCCATTCCTTGGTATGCCAAAAGCTTCAGTATAGCAAAATCCTGGCCGCAAATGTAGTGCTGCTCCTAAACATCACTTTTCGCTGGGCACGGTTCGCACTAGTCGGATTGCACCCCTGGCCCCCACGTAGCCCTTGCCAACATAACCATTATCAAAATAGACATACCAGGGTTTTGATTTATCATTTTCTTCGGCCGAAGCGGTCAAAAAACGGGTGCGAGGGGTGTTGGGAAAAATAATTCCATTGATCGAAGGCGAAGCACATCTATGCTCGACGATGGAGACCAACTCATCCCGGGTGGGCATGCGCCAGTCTTCGTGCCCGGCGAAACCTCCCTCTGCATTAAATCGCTCAACCGCAAAGGAAATATGAGGCCAAGCTAATAGCTCCGCATTGCCGCTGCAAACGTCGCCATCCCAACTCTGGCCGAGGCTGCAGCGCATCCACATCAGCCCGGTAATGTGATGGGTTACGGTGCCGTCGCCATGCTGGGTAAAGTCGGCGGACGGTGTGGTGGCCTCTACCGAGGAATTTGTGTCCCGGCACAAGACCTGGGCTTCCACCGGAGTTGCCGGCAACATCAACAGCAGGGCGACTGTGGCCAGCAGTACCAGGGAAAAAACTTTACCTAAACTCATAAAAACCCTCATTATAGTTTTGGTGCCGGCAGAGCCACGGCTATTTAGTGCCCAACAGGGCTGGTACCAGCCAGGGCTTCCCGCCGCTCAATAAAAAAGGGGCGACGACCTTTTGGATCGTCGCCCCGGCTGAGGTTATTAACTGGTAGAATTGACGGTGGGGACGGATCAGTTCAGTAAACCTGACCGCCCCTCGTCTTGTCAGTTGATGCCGTCATTGGTGCCATCACCGCGCAGACCGTAACGCTCGAAAGCGCCGGGCCAATCGGAGATAATCCCGATCCGGCCTTGGTTGATCGCACCATCATGGCAGATAACACAGTTGGTGAAGCCATCGTTAAGCGGTCCATCAATATTGACGTCAAGCTGATCCTCATCGCCCACATGGCAGGCATGACAACGGCCGGCCGCGCTGTTGGGATAAAGGGTCTCGGGCGAGCTGTGAACCTTGTGCATCAACTCCATCATATCCACCGAGTAGGGTGCCTCGGGGAAGGTAACCGCCAGACTCTTATGGGATCCGGCGTTATGACAGGTAATACAGGCCTGGATGTTGTTGTCGGCAGTGTAACCGCTCCCGTGCCAGGCAATGGTGCCATGGCAGGTAAGACAGTTGCCGCCACGACCAGGTACTTCCGCTGAGGCACTAACGGTATTACGGCGAAGGTCGGCAAGTTCCACCTCACCACTGCCCAGGATAATGGGCTGAACTAGGCTGGTAAGCAGCCGGGTCTGGCCATTGTCAACAATACTGCGGTGGATGGCGACAAAACCACGCCGGCCTTCCTCGGCGACTTCCAGGTTAGCGAAGGGGTGGCCCTTGCCAGCCTCGGCATCGGTAAAGGCCGGGAAGGTGGTAATAGCAGTGAGACCATCGGCGGAAACAACCGTGTTGGTCTCATCGACATTCAACGCCACCGGGCGGCCACCGTCATCGTTGTTACGAATACCGTGGGTGCTCTTCTCGCCGGAACCTTCGTTGGTCCAGTCATCGCCGACGCCCCAGCCGATATGCAACCGCGGGCCGCCGAAGATCGTGATGTCGCTGGTTAAGTGGTACGGTACCCCATCGGCATCTACCACCTGCCAACGAACCACCGGGGTCTCCCCGTAAACTGCGTCGGTTACACTAACCAGCTCAAAGTGGTAGTCTTCCCGCTGGGCGCGCAAGGCTTCCTGGCGAGCGCTTACGCCGTGCAAGCTATCGGCAAACGCCGGGGCATCATGGCAGGCAATACAACCGGTATTCGGGCCGACTCCGGGGGGCAGAGTCGTACCATGGAGACCGAAATTCACCTCAAAACCGCCCGACCCATGACAGGTCAAACAGCTGTCCCGGCCCAGCGGTGCGGCCGCCCAGCCGGTGCCATAACCCTGCTCCTCGACATGGCAGGCAACACAGTTGCTGGTGCCAGGCAGAGTCCAGTCGGGGAAAGCGACGTTTTCGTATTCATAACCGTCGACGGTGTAACCCGCGAACCCACCGTGGATCTTGTGGATCATATTGTTCATGCTGATGCTGACCCAGCCGCCGTCCGCCGCGACCGATGCGTCGGAATCATAGGTGTAGGCGTTGTGGCAGTTAAAGCAGAGATTGACATCTGCCCGTTGCTGGCCATGCACATCGTTGCGGGGGAAAACCAGCCGCGCATCATGGCAGGAAGTGCAGGAGGCCTGCGCGATCTGGTTGGTGGGGGCGGGAGCACTGGGTGCACCCGCAACATTATCAGCCAGGGTTACGTCAGCCACGGCCGTAAAACGGACGTAGGTCGCCCGATCCCGACCGCTGATCCCGATGCGGTAGGTACCGTTGGGATCCCACTCTCCGTCGACAACGATTTCCTCGATGATACCTTGGACGAAGTCGACGCAGGTGGTGTCTCCGGCAGCACAGTAAGTAGTAGCATCCGTGTCGCCTGCAGCTCGCCAGAGCGGACTGCTACTGAAATCGAGAGGAGTTCCCTTAGCCAGACCATAACCACCACCTTCACCGTCGCTCGCAAAGGTATAGCTGTACGTGTCAGTAATAGCATCCCGCTCGATTGCCAGGTCATCCTGGAATCGCAGGTTGCCGCCGCGAATTACCTTGGTCCCGCTAGTCGAACGCTGCAACAGATTGATCCAGGTACCCTTGTCTTCAACCCACTTGGCGACGGTAAACTCGGCGTGCAGAGGATCATGGGCGTTGTTTACAGTAAAGTTGACCGTCAGCGCCCCGGTGTCAACATCATACGTAACCCCGGTAATGTTGGAGTTCTGGGCGGCTATGGTTCTCTGGGCCAGATGCTGCGCCCCGGCATGGAAATCAGGTCCCAGCCCGGTGGGGCGAGTGCCGCCGGTACGCAGGCCTCCATGGCAGGCTACGCAGCCTTCCGTCTGATCGGCACCATGGTAGCTGAAGCCGTACATATCACCACCCATGTTGTCCATATGGGCCCGGATCATCCCGAAGTCGTCAACGTTCTGATGACATGAATAACACGTCGCCGAATAAGGGGAATTGATCCCCATGGCTTCAGAAACCGCAGGCGCCCCAGGACCCCTAGGACCCTGAGGCCCCTCAGGCCCCTCAGGCCCCCGAGCTCCGTCGTCACCGCTGCAGCCGCCGAAGACCAGCGAGGCGCCCAGCAGACCTGCGGCAAGAATGCCACTCCACCTGAATCTTTTGTTCATTGTACACCCTCCTCCCAATAATGGTTGATTCTAGCGAACGGCCCACTTACCATAAACGGCTCCGTTCTTCCTGTTAACAAACCGCCTTGCGGACGAAAGGACAACTAACCCGTCCGGAGGACTTTAAGCCTTTATTGATGGGGCTGGCAAGGGTCATATAACGCCAATACAGGACGCAATAAGCCAGCCCCCCGCGCACTACTACCTGGCACCACCACTATGGGGGTCATGGCAGCGTGTACAGGCCCGTTCGGATGCAGGCTCGATTTCATAACCGGCGAGAAAGCCGTCAGCGGTGGCAAAATGAGTATCCCAAATCACCCAATCGGCCCGAACCGGGTATCCCTCATCATCAAGCTCCCCGTGATAGGGCGGCCGGGATGTGTCGAGGGTCTGGTCTTCCCGCAAAAAAACCTGGTGGCAGGAGGTACAAAGGTTGAATAAGCGGGAATAACCAGGCGTGGCCTCGGCGCGCAACTTGCCGCTGTGGCCGTCGTGACAGGTTCGGCACTGCACCGGAGTAGCGCCGGTAAAGCTTTCCGCTCCTTGCAGAGCTCCGGGTAACGCTAAGCCATCCAGGCCGGCCGTTTCGGCTCCGTGGCGACGGAACCCTTGGTCGCTGTGGCAGCGCTGGCAGAGAGGCTGCTCCGCCTGGTGCAAGAGCGAGGTGCCATGGGAGCTTGCCAGATATTTTGCCAGGATATTATTTCCGAAATCGCTCTTAAAATGCGCGGGAATCTCCTCCGGCAGGGAGCCATGGCACTGGCCGCAAATCTGATAATCGGGGCGGGGATTGGGATGGTCGGGAAACGTTGCCAGGTGGTGAGAGCCGGCACCATGACAGACCTCACAACCGATAACGGTCATTCCGGCAACCGGAATAATCCCAGGTTCATCGGCCCAAGGCTGCAGATGTTCCATGAATTGCCCATCTCCCAAGGGGTCGTGGCAAACCAGACATTCCGGCCCGGTTGCCGCATCTACGGTGCCTGGTCGGCCATGACGCGAAGCAAGATAGGCCGCCACCGGATGGGGGGTTTCTTCCTGATGGCAAGCAAGACAGTTGGCCGTAGTGATAAAGCTGGCCCCATCGTCATCGACCCCCATTACCGGAGTCGTAATATCCGCAGCAGCTGGGTCGGCGCTGCTGCCGCAGGCTGCAACAAGAAAAAGCAACACTATTACCCCCCCCAGCTGGACAGAAAATGCCAGGTATAATCTCCAGGAATCGAACTTCATAAATATACCTGATAGTTTTTATATCACTTGATTAAGGCCTGACGCAAGAAAAGATTTCTGTTGTCTCAAGTACCGTAATTTAACTTATAAACCCGGCCGAGAGCTGGGCGTATTCAACATCCTGTTCCGTTGAGGGTCCCGTCTGCTGTTTTCAGTCCAGCCGGGCCATAACTCCTAATGACACCGGACACAGGTGGCGCCGCCGGAGGCGGAGCGCAGTCGTTCGGCCCGGCTGGAATTCTTCCAGCCGGGACCGTGGGGGTTGACCCCGCCGGGCCCGCTCTTGGCGCTGTGGCACTGGATACAGGTGTCCCCGGAGGGGTGGCAGGCCTGGCAGGTGTTGAGGTTGCGGCGGGCCTCGCGGGCGTGCTCCCGGCTCCAGGCGTGCATGGTGGGGGCCACGGTGCCGGAGCGGTGGCAGTCGTCGCAGCGGTTAAGCGAATTCTCGCCGCGGAAGTCTTCATGGATGGCGGCGAGATCGCCGTTGACCCCGAGGCCGAAGACCCGGCGGTGGGAGGGGCTGGCGGCCCGGCCGTCATGGCCGGTGCGGCGGCGGAAATCGCTGTGGCAGTCGCTGCAGGAAGCCGGTTCGTGGCAACTGGCGCAGAGGCGGGGATTGGTCCGGGCGGCGATGGGGTGAGTCACCCGGAAATCGCTGCGATGGACATTGAGCAGGGCGCCGCCGAACTTGCCCATCTCCTGGGCCGGCCCCTGGACATGGCAGTCGAGGCAGTAATTCTGCTGGTGGCAGCCGGCGCAGTCGAGCTGGCGGTTTTTGGCGAAGGGCCCGTGGTTGAAGCCCCAGAGGGGCCCATGGGTGTTGACCATCCCCGGCATCCGGACCAGCTCGGGAAAATCCTCGTCATGGCACTGGAGGCAGGCCCGGGGTTCCGGGGTCACCGTGGGGGAGTCGGGCAGATGGCAGGTGATGCAGGGGGAGCCGGGAAAGACCAGGAACTGGTGCTGGTCGTGGTCGAAGGTAAAGAGATAATCCTCCTGGGCCCGGGCCGCCGCCGGCAGGGCCAGCAGCAGCAGGGAGCAGCAAACAAGCAGGATATGGTTTTTGGACATGATCATAACGGTCCCGCTCAAAAAGTCAGGTTCAGGCGCAGGGTGGCGCGATTGTGGTAACCCCAGAAGCCGTCGCTCTCATAGCGCTCCAGGCGGCCCAACAGCTCGAGATTGGCCCGCAGGCGGGCGGTGAGGTCGGCCCAGATCCGGGAGCTGAGGGTGTCGTCCTCGAACTCATCCAGGCGGCGCTCCAACACATCGATTTCCGCTCCCACCCCGCCCTGGAGATGGGGGTTGAAGAGCCAGGCCGCCCGGACCCGGAAGCCCCGGAGATCCTGGCCTTCGCGAGCCCGGCGCCAGACCCCGCTGAGGTAGCCGGAAAAACGGTCGGTGCGGATTTTCTCGATCCCCGCCTCGAAGACGTCGGTATCGGCGAATTCTTCGTAGATCTCCCGGCTGTAGCGGCCGAAACCGCGCAGGCCGGAGCCGAAGTAGTAATTGAGCTCGGCCATGGCCTCCTGGTACTTGCTGACCGCGAAGACCGAGTAGATCGAGCTGGCCGAAAAGACCGGCACCGAATAGAGATATTCGGTCCGCAGGCCCCAGCGGTCGCTGCGGTGGTAGTTGGAGCCGATCAGGCCGTAGCTGACCCGGTCCGAGAGGCGGTCGTACTGGATCTCGCCGTAAAGGTTGAGGAGCCGGCGAAAACCGTAGTCGAAATCGGCCCCGTAGAGCTCGGTGGCCTTGCGGGAGTCCTCGCGGCGCTGGACATAGGAGATGCCGGTGACCAGGTTGTCGTCGTTGAAGCGGCCCCGGATCTCACCGCCCATCAGGGTGTCCTTGGCGCTGTAGCTGGAATAGAAGGCGACATCGCCGCCGCCGAAGACGCTGAAGGTAAAGGGCTCCAGCCACCCGCCGGGCCGGTAGTCCAGGGTCAGGCCGTCCAGCAGCGAGGCTCCGGCGGTGACCGCGATAAACTGGCGGCCGAGGCGGAAATCGACTTTATCCCGCCAGTCCTGCTTCTGATAGTAAGCGTAATAGAGGCGGCTGTCGGCCCAGGAATATTCGTTGTTGAGGTCGGTGCCGAGGCGGCCGTAGGCGTGAAAGCTGTATTTTTCCTCCACCTCCTCATCGAAGTGGCGGACATTGAACAGCAGGTATTGAAAAACCGGCAAGCCGTCGCCGCGCCGGGATTCGTCGCGCCACTGGATTTCGCTGGAGGCCCGCCCGCTGATGGCCACCCCGGGCACCGCCTCTTCGATATAGATCAGGGGTTCCTGGGCGGCGGCGGGCCGGACCGGGCCGGCAATAGCGACGGCCAGGACCAGGCAAAAAAGGGTGCGGGACCAGGGTGAGCAGGGTGAAGCCATGGAGATCTATCGCCTTGTCAAGCAGGAATTATGGTGCGCTCACCACCTGGCCGCGCAGCTCGCCGGGAACATAGCGCCGGGTATGAATGTCGGCAAAGATATTACCCGCCTCAATGGCGGCCACCAGGTCACTGATCTCTTTTTGCCCCAAGGGCCCGCCCAGGTCCTCGGCCCGGATCACCCCGGAGGCCAGCACCCCGTCGAAACGACCCTCGACCACCTCGCGGCGCTTGCCTTCGGGGGGAAAGAGCCAGGCCACGATGGGGCCGTAGCGATCTTCCGGGGTGCCGAAATGGAGATGGGACATGAAGGCGTCCTCCAGGGCGGCCACGGTGAGGCGGTAGCTCAGGGAGCGGCCGTCGGGGCTGATTTCCAGCTCCAGGCGACCGGTGGCGTCGGTTTCAACCGGCCGAACCCCCAGGGTATCGGCCAGCAGGGCCGCCTCGAATTTTTCCCCGCCGCCGGCAAAGACGCCTTGCTCGCCGGGGTTCTTGCCGGCCGCCACCGCCACCAGGGCGCCGCCGACCAGCAGGGCGAAAAAGAGGGCCATCAGGGAGAGGGTATGGTTGGCGGACATGGCATCACCTTACGTTTTTCTGGGCGTTGGCCTGGGGCCGGGTTCAAGGGCCGCATTTTTCCCGGGCCGCCAAGGCCTTGGCCTCGGCAGGGTCCTGCTCCAGGGCCTTATTGATATGTTCGGCGGCCGCGGCGCATTCATCCTGGTGGGCCAGGGCCAGGGCCGCCAGCCCGTGGCCGCCGGCCAGGTCCGGGACCAGTTCGAGGCTGCGCTGGGCGGTGGCCAGGGCCATCTCGTAGTTGCCGATTTCGATGAAGCGCTCCCCCATCCGCAGGTTGCGGATCGCCACCCCGATATCGCTGCGGGGATCCAGCGAGCGGGGCCGGAGCTGCTGCTCCAGTTCCTCGGCGCTGAGCTCGCCCAGGGTGTGGAGCACCTGGGCCTTGACCCGGGCGCAGAAATTGATCTGGGTGAAGGGCTGGTAGGCGGTGAGCAGGCCTTTAGCGTCGGTGATGCCCACCACCGGATGGAGACGCACCCCGAACTTGCCGTAAAGGGCGTTGCCCTGGTCGATCAGGACCGGGCCGGGGAAGTTGGCCTGCGCCACCAGGGCCTTGACCTCCTCCAGGGGATAGCGGTCGGAAACCAGCCCCACCCAGTAAACCGGGTAGGCGGCCAGTTCCTCGGCGCAGCGGCCCATATCGCTCAAGCCCCGCCGGGAGGGCTCGGCCCCGGGGCGGAAAAAGATAAAGACATTGGCCTTCTTGGTCGGATCCAGCAGGGTCGCTTCACCGCCCTCGATGGTGGGCAGGGTAACGTTGGCGATCACGTCCTCGTTAACCGTGAGGTTGTAAAAGGCCGCCCCGGCCTCGGGCCAGGCCAACTGCGGAGCCACCAGCAGCAGGGCGATCACCAGGCTGCCGATCCAACGTTTTGCCATGAGCTGCCTCCTCGCGGTTTATTCCGCGGTGTAGTCGTAAGTCTTGGTCTGGTGGCAGGTCCGGGCGCAGGAGCCGCCGGTGTCGGTCTTGGTGTAGTTGATCGGCAGCATCCAGTTGCGGGGGCCGAAGGGGACCGCGTCTCTGATCTGGTGGGGGTTTTCCGAGGCGTGGACCTCGTGGCAGGCCCGGCAGCTCCGGCCCCGGTCGGGCTTGTTGACGTGGAGATAGTGGAGATTGCGGGAGCCGTCGCGGAAGCGGGTGGTGGTGGTGGTTTCGGGATCGGCCATGTTCTGGTCGTTGTGGCAGCGGTAGCAGAGGGCGTAGTTGTCCGGATCGTAGGGGGCATAGAAGGCGGCGGGGTAATCGGCCACCAGCAGGCTGTGGTTGTCGCCCCCGTGGGTGAGATGGCAGGCGCTGCAATCCTTGCCTTCAATGGGTCCATGGTGGTAGGGATTTTCGGCCAGCAGCCGGCTGAAGTTGGTGAGCAGGCGGCCGTCGGAATCGACCTTGTTGTCCTCGCTGTGGCAGGAAACGCAGAGATCGAAGGGCAACCGGGTCAGCAGGGCCTGGATATCGGAGGCGTGGGGATTGTGGCAGTTCATGCAGGCCAGGTCGTCGATCACCGCGTCGTGCTGCACCCTGGCGGTGGCGATGGTCTGCTGGATTTCCCCGTGACAGCCCAGGCAGAGGTTCTTCGGTTCTTCCAGCAGCAGGCTGGGATTGGGCGAATTATGGGGGTTGTGGCAGGAGGTGCAGTCCATCATGGCGGGGGCGTGGGCCACCGCGCTGCCCTTGATGGCCTCGTCCATGTCATAATGGCAGGAAGCGCAAAGTTCGGCGACATCGGCGGGAACTCCTCCGGGGCTGCCCTCCACCGCCTCCTGGGGATTATGGCACATGCCGCACTGGCCGGCGAGATAGGGCGCATGGGCGGAAACCGCCTGGGCGTCGGGAACCGGAGCCAGGGAACGATTGGCGGCGCTGCCGGTGGTGGTAGCCAGCAGAAAACCGGCGGCGGCCAGGGAGCCGGCTACGGCCAAAGCCACGATAAAAGAACGAACCTTCAACATGATGCTAACTCCTTTGGACGATTTGTAATTAAAACCCGCCGAACTGCTTTCTCACCTGAACGGCAACCTTTACAAATAATTAACATCTCTTACCATCCGCCTACTATGTAGTAGGCGCACCCGAAGCTGTCAACGAAAAATTGGGGAACCGCTATCAAAAGCCGCGGTTTTCCCGGCCATCCCTGCCGGGGCCGGCCCGGTCCTTTAATCGACCAGGGCGATCCGGCCCTGGAGATTGCCCGCCAGCCGGAAGCTCTGGCCCCCGTATGCCGGGGTCAGGGTCAATTCGAAGGGGGTCATTTCCCCGCCGGGGAAAAAATAAATCCGGGGCAGCAGGCGTTCATCGTCTTCGTACTCGAGGAAAGGCAGGGCGACCCGGGAGTCGTCTTCCTCAGCCAGGCGCAAGGTCAGCCGGAAATCATGATCCAAAGTCCGGGGCCGAAAGACCCCACCCCGGACCTTGAGCCACTGTTCCCCGTGCAACTGGTAAAACTCGTAACCCTCGGCATGAAACCCCACCGCGGTGGCGGTGGAGGTCAGCAGGGTCTCCTGGCGGGCCAGGCGCAGCAGGGCCAGCAACCGGTCGGCCTCGGTCTCCAGCTGCCGCTCCCGACTTCCCAGGGAAAAACCTATGGACCCCAGCAGCACGCCGATGATCACCAGCACCACGATCAACTCGATCAGGGTGAAGCCTTTGGGGTTTTTCAGGTCAGCCACTCTTTTGGGTATCCACTGCCGGTCCGGCCCGGTTGCCCGGGTCGGGCGACTTCCCCGGCCACCGGGGCCCGGCGGCCCGAAGACCGGTTTACTCGATATTCCAGTTGCCGATTTCGGCGTTGACTCCCTCGCCGCCGGGGCGGCCGTCGGCCCCATAGGAGAAGATGTCGATCTCCCCGTGGACGCCCGGATTGAGATACTGGTACTCGTTGCCCCAGGGATCGCGGGGCAGCCGGTCGACATAACCGCCCTCCTTCCAGCGCCGGGGCTCCGGCGGGGTGGTGGGCCGGACCACCAGGGCTTCCAGCCCCTGTTCGGTGGTGGGATAGACGAAATTGTCCAGGCGATAGAGGCGCAGCGAGTTTTCCAGAATCCGGATATCCTGGGCCGCCTTGGTTATCCGGGCCTGATCGGGCCGGTCCATGATCCGGGGCACCACCACCGCCGCCAGGATCCCCAGAATAACCACCACCACCATGATTTCGATCAGGGTAAAGCCCGCCTGGGCCCCCCGCTTGTTGTCTGCTGCCAGCATAACTCAATACCTCTATTATGGAAATTTGCTTCGGACCCCTATCCGCCTCGTCCCAGCAATAAACCGCTGCTTGGCTCGTCGGGCTCCCCTCTCTCTGTACTCTGGGCTCTCCGGATCCACGTGGTTAACAGAGCCCGGGCCGCAAAGCCCCTTTGCCGGCTGCCGGTCCTGCCTGAATAGTGACCATTAAATAATCCGGCTGGTTCCCTAGTTCAGCGACCCGGCGGCGTTGACCCGGATGATGCCGTCGCGCCCCGGCGGGCCGAGAAAGCCCAGGACCATGGTCAGTTCCCGGTTGTCCGGATCGCGGGGCACCAGTTCGGCCGCGAGGCTGTAATCCCCGTTCGGTCCCAGGGCCAGGACCACGGTGGCGGCCAGGGGGCCGCCGTCGTCGCGGAAGCCCAGGCGCAGGCCCTCCGGGGCGGAACTCAGTTCGCCCTGGAAATCTCCCAGGGTCAAGCTGATCGGCTGCAAGGCGCGGAGACCGACCAGTCTCCCCTCCCCCCGGCCTTGCACCGGCAGCCCGTCCTTGAACTCCAGCCGGGCCAGGTCGAGCAGCAGGCGGCCGTCCACGGCCAGGCCCAGGCGCTGCAGGCGGCCGCTGAACTGGCCCAGGGGCAGATCGGCCTTGAGACCGGAAATCACCGCCCGCCCCTTTTGCGGCCCCTGCCAGCCGGCCTTGAGCCGGCCCTGGAGGCGGCCGTCGCCGGCCAGGGTGGCGCTGATTCCTCCCCGCAGGGGGGCAAGAGGGGTGGGTCGCAGGCGCCAGGAAACATCCCGGACCGGAGTTCCCAGCACCCGGCCGGAAGCGGCGGTGCCGCTATGCCAGGATCCGTTGAGGCCGTACAGTTCGACCAGGTCCACCCCCGCCTTCTGCAGCAGGGGCCAGGTCAACTGGGCCGGAAAATAATAAACCAGGAAGAAGAGGAAAAAAGCCAGGCCCAGGCCGAGATATTTTTTCCAGAGGGGCGTGTCGGCCAGGATCATCATTCTTCCCTCACCAGAGTCAAGCGGGCGCTGACCAGGCCGGGGCCGGCCCGGTCCGGCTCGATGACGATTTCCGCCACTTCGATGCCGTGCTCCTGGCGCAGACGGGCCAGCCAGCGCACCAGGTCATCGAAGACGGCGCTCTCCAGCCAGACCCGGACCTCTCGGCTGCCGGCCGGCTCAACCCGCTGC
>NZ_JBIPKI010000015.1:0-47405 GCF_044068515.1 Desulfurivibrio nitratireducens | reverse complement strand
CGCTTGCGACATGTGCCCCCGCCGCTGCGGGGTCAACCGTCTGGCCGGGGAACTCGGCGTCTGCCGGACCGGGGCCCAAGCGGTGGTGGCCAGCTACGGCCCCCATTTCGGCGAAGAGGAACCCCTGGTGGGGCGGATGGGTTCCGGCACCATCTTTTTCAGCAACTGCAACCTGGGCTGCGTCTTCTGTCAGAATTACGAGATCAGTCACCTGGGTGCCGGTGAAGCGGTCACGGCCGCCGAACTGGCCGCGATGATGCTGGCCCTGCAGGACCAGGGCTGCGCCAATATCAACCTGGTCACCCCCAGCCACGTGGTGGCGCAGATTCTCGCCGCCCTGGAGATCGCCGCCGAGGGGGGCCTTAAACTGCCCCTGGTTTACAATTCCAGCGGTTATGACGCGGTGGAGACCCTGGCCCTGCTGGACGGGGTAGTCGATATCTACATGCCGGATTTCAAGTTCTGGGATTCGGCCAGCGCCCGCCGCTTAGCCAAGGCCCCGGACTATCCCCAACAGGCCCGGGCGGCCCTGCTGGAGATGCACCGCCAGGTCGGCGATCTCCAGCTTGACCGGCGGGGTCTGGCCCGGCGGGGCCTGCTGGTCCGTCACCTGGTGATGCCGGGCGGGACCGCTGAGAGCGAGGCAATCTTGCAGTTCATCGCCGATGAACTTTCTCCCGCCACCTATGTCAACATTATGGAGCAGTACCATCCCTGCGGCCAGGCCGGCAAATATCCCCCCCTGGACCGGCCCCTGGCGCCCGGTGAGTACGAGCGGGTCCTGGACGCCGCCCGCCGGGCCGGTCTTCGCCGCCTCGACGAACGGATCGGCGCTCGCCTGCTCCGGCGCCTGCCCTGAAAACCCGCCCCGCCGGCCGGAGTGGCCTTGTGGTCCGGCAATCCTGGGGAAACTTTCCCCCGGTGACTGATTATGGGTCTGGAGCGGGCCGGGATCAGGCGGCTCAGCAGGAGGTTGGCCCTGGAACAACCGCGGTCCACCTCCTGACCGGCACTTTATCCTTGCGGGCGAGCGCGACTTTTCGTATAATTTATGGTTTGTCGCTTTTGCCTGAATCAGGGGCAAAAGGTTTGGTGGCCCGGCGCTTGCGCGGGCTTCAATTGGAGTTCTCGCCAGTTAAATCCAAAGGAGATCGGTAACGATGAAGTTAGGGATCAACGGCCTCGGCCGGATCGGTAAGCTCTCTTTGTGGCATCATGTTTCCCGCAAATTCTTTGCCGAGATTGTGGTCAATGTCGGCCGCGAGGTCGGGACCTCGCTCAACGATATCGCCGGGATCATCGAGCGGGACAGCACCTACGGCCGCCTGGGGGCTTATCTGTATGGCTGCAAAGCCCCCGCCCGCCTGGTCGAAAACCTTGACGAAGCCGCCGGCACCATGACAGTGGACGGGATCCCGGTCAAAATCCTGCGCCAGTCCCGCGACCCCAAGGGGATTGCTTGGAAGGAGAACGGAGTCCGGCTGGTAGTGGACACCACCGGGGCCTTCACCGACCCCACCGTCGATGCCGACGACGCCCGGGGCGCTCTGCGCGGTCATCTCCAGGGCGGGGCGGAAAAGGTGCTGCTCTCGGCCCCCTTCAAAATCAAGCAGAAGGGCATCGAGATGCCCGCCGACGCGGTGACCACGGTGATGGGAATCAATGACGGAGATTACGACCCCGCCCGCCATGTCCTGGTTTCGGCCGCCTCCTGCACCACCACCTGCCTTTCTTTCATGGTCAAGCCCCTGCTTGATTATTTCGGGGCCGACAAGTTCCTGAGCGCCTCGATGGTCACCGTCCATGCCGCCACCGGCAGCCAGCCGGTACTCGACCGCCTGCCCAAGAGCGGAGCCACTGATCTGCGCAAGAACCGCAGCATCCTCAACAATATCATTCTGACCTCCACCGGGGCGGCCAAGGCCCTGCCCCTGGTGATTCCCGAAATGAAGCAGATCGGCTTCATCGCCGAATCGGTGCGGATTCCCACCTCCAGCGGTTCGCTGATCATCCTGGTGGTCAACTTCCAGGATGACGAGGGTCAGCCGATCAAGCGGGAGTTGATCAACAACGTTTACCGCGACTACGGCCGCCAGACCAGCTATCTCCAATACGCCGACGAGCAACTGGTTTCCAGCGACATCATAGGCAATCCCGCCGCCGCGGCGGTGATTGAAGGCCGGGAAACCCATACCCGGACCGCCAGCATCAGCGTCAACCTTGGCCAGTTCAACTGTGCCGGCGCTCCCGACCGGGTCGAGGTGCCGGTGACCCAGGCGGTGATCTATGGCTGGTACGACAACGAACTGGGCAGCTACACCAACATGCTCGGCGACCGGACGGTGAGCATCGCCGAGCAGCTGGTCTAAAAACAGCTTCAAGCCCGGCCGGGGCCGGCCTGGTGGTCGGCCCGCCGCTGTCGGCATGGAGCATCTTTAATATCTTCGAGGATTATTGGTCTTGGTCAACCTTGCCGAGCAAGAACAGGCTTCCATGAGTATCGAGCAGGCCCGCGAGGTTCTGCGGATCGAAGCGGAGGGGATTGTCGCCCTGATCGACCAGGTGGGGGAAAACTTCGCCCGGGCGGTGGAGTTGATCATGGCCTGCCCCAGCCGCCTGGTGATCACCGGCATCGGCAAGTCGGGGGTAATCGGTCAGAAGATCGCCGCCACCCTCAACAGCACCGGGACACCGGCTTTTTTCCTCCATCCGGTGGAGGCGGTCCACGGCGATCTCGGGATTGTTGACCCCCGGGACGTGATTCTGGCTATTTCGTACAGCGGCGAGACGGCGGAACTCAACCAGCTTTTGCCTACCCTGAAAAAACGGGGGGCCAAGATTATTGCCATGACCGGCCGGCCCGAATCGAGCATGGCCTCCGGGGCCGATGTGGTTCTGACCGTCACCGTGCCGCGCGAGGCCTGTCCCCTGGGATTGGCCCCCACCGCCAGCACCACCGCTTCCCTGGCCTTGGGCGATGCCCTGGCGGTAGTCCTGCTGAATCGAAAAAAATTCGATGCCCGCGCCTTTCGCCGCAATCATCCCGGCGGCAGCCTCGGGGAACGCCTCAAGGTCCGGGTGGCCGAGGTTATGCTGACCGGGGCTGAAATTCCGATGGTGGGGGTTGAAGCCAGCCTGGCCGAGGCGGTGGCGGAACTCAATCGCAAGAATCTCGGCGCGGTTCTGGTGATGGCCGCCGACGGCCGGGAAATGGCGGGTATTCTCACCGATGGCGATGTCCGCCGGACCCTGGCCGGTGCCGAGGATTTCGCCTCCCTCAGCCTGGCCCAGGTCATGACCGCCGGCCCCAAGAGGATCAGCGCCGATCTGCTGGCCGCCGATGCCCTGAGCATCATGCAGCGCTACGAGGTGACGGTGCTGCCGGTCACCGACGACGCCCGGCGCCTGGTCGGCATTCTGCATCTGCAGGATTTGCTCGGTAAAGGGGAATTCCGCTTCCTGGTATAATAAACTTGCAGCCGGGCAGATTGCCGTTGCCCGCGCAACTTTGCGGGCCGGCGGAACCGTTCCCGGTCTATGCACCAAGGTGGCAGCCGAGCCCCACCGTCGCTCCCCGGCACGGGTTGGGGCAAGATAAAAACGGTAAGTTTGGTTTGGCCCCGGCAGGGCTTTGGGGGAGTGAAACCTTGCCGCGGCCCGGTCGATTTTTTAGCAACGCAGCCGGGGAGGGCGGGGCGGGGACCGCCCGGCGGTTGACAAAGCCGCCCCTTTTCGTTAGCATGCGTGGCTGTTTTTTTTATGCTGTTCCGGCTCCGGGCCGGGGGCTGCGGCCTTCCCGGCCTGATCAGTTCATTCAGGTTAAACAGGGGAAAGTTTATGGCGATTACCAACAAAGAAATCAATGCGGCTTTCAGTGCCGAAGTAACGGCCTTGCCCGGCGGCGAGCATCTGAACAGCTGCTATTCCTGCGGGGCCTGCAGCGGGGCCTGCCCGGTCAGCCAGGCGATTCCGGACTTCGACCCGCGCCGGATCATTCATATGATCCGCCTGGGCCTCAAGGAGCAGCTTTTGACCTCCGAACTGGTTTGGTACTGCTCAAACTGCCGCAGTTGCGTTTTCGTCTGTCCCCAGGATGTCCGCTTTGCCGAGATTGTCTCCGCCTTGCGCAAGCTGGCTCTGGACCAGGGACTGCTCACCGAGCAGGACCTGCTCGATCAGGGCAAGTCCGCCTGGGTCGATCGGGATCAATGCGTCTCCTGCCTCACCTGTGTCAGGGTCTGCCCCTGGCGGATTCCGGTGATCGATGAAGGTGGCCGGGCTTATATCGACCCCAAGGAATGTCGGGCCTGCGGGATCTGTCCCGCCGAGTGTCCGGTCCAGGCTATCAATCTCAATGAATCCGCCGACGAGCGTTTGATTGCCGCCTGCGGCACCGACCGCTGAGGCCAGGGAGGGGAAAATGAGTTTTACGCCGAATCTGCAAGTTTTCTGCTGTCATTACACCTCCCAGCAGGCCTGCGCCGAGGGCCGGGAAGGCATGAGGGCCGACGGTTTTCCGGCCAACGCCAACATCAACCGCCTGGTCTGCGGCGGTAAGCTCCAGGTGTCCGTCCTGCTGGAAGCCTTTGAAAAAGGGGCCGACGGAGTCTGCGTGATCGCCTGCCCGCCCGACCAGTGCCATAACCTGATGGGCAGCCAGCGCGCGGCCCGGCGGGTTCTCGCGGTGCAAAAGGCGCTGGCGGAACTGGGGACCGAGGTCGGCCGGATTGAGATGTTTCACCTGGAGCGGGGTTTTCATCCCGAGTTTGTCCGGGTGACCCGGGAGATGAACGAAAAAATCACGGAACTCGGTCCGAGTCCGTTCAGGGGGGAACAATCATGATTATTGCCGAACGTAAGCCGATCAATGAAATCGTCGAGATGGTCCGGGATACCGAACGGGTTCTGGTGCTGGGCTGCCGGGGCTGCGTCTCGGTCTGTTCGGCCGGCGGCGAACGGGAAGTGGAGTTGCTTTGCTCCCTGATCCGCCTGGGCAAGCAGAAAGCCGGCCAACCGGGGGAGGTCTGGGGAGCCACCCTGGTCCGCCAGTGCGACAAGGAATACGTCGATGAGATCGACCAGTGGCAGGGCGAATATGACGCCATCGTTTCCATGGCCTGCGGGGTGGGGGTCAACTTCATCGCCAATCTGCGTCCCCTGGACCTGGTCTATCCGGCGGTCAACACCACTTTCTTCGGCGGTTCGGCCGAGCAGGGCGTCTGGAGCGAGCAGTGCGCCGGCTGCGGCGATTGCGTCCTCCATCTCACGGGGGGGCTGTGCCCGGTGGCCCGTTGCGCCAAGAGCCTGATGAATGGGCCCTGCGGCGGTTCGGTGGATGGCCGCTGCGAGATTCACCCGGAAGTGCTCTGCGTCTGGCAGGCCATCCATGACCGGCTCAGCCGTTTCGAGCGCCAAGAGGATCTTGCCCGGGTGGCCCCCATTCGGGACTGGCGCCCCGCCGGCCATGGTGGCCCCCGCCGAACCGTACGCGACGATCTGACCGTTTAGCCAAACGAGCGGACAGCTTGGGACTGGCTTTTTCCGGCGACGTGGCTCTTGTCACGGCGCCGGAAATTTTTCTAGCGCCAGATTACCTGCAGGGGCTTGCGCTGGGGAATGCGGGCGTAGCGGAACTTGGGGTAGCCCAGCATCAGGGCGCCGTGGACCAGATGATTTTCCGGCAGGTCCAGGGCGGCCATCAGGGGCGGGTGGTTGAAAGCGGCGCCCAGAAAGATCCCGGCCCAGCAGGTGCCGAGCCCTTGGCCGTGGGCGGCCAGATCGAGATAAGTTAGGGCGATGGTGCAGTCAATTTCCGGCTTCAGGGCTTTTTTATCGGCGTAGGCGACGACCAGGTGGGGGGCCCCGTGCAGTACCAGATCCCGGCCCTCCTGAACCCAGGCTCTGACCACTCCGGGGAAGGCTTGGTTTTCCTGCAGCCAGTCCACCACCAGGCCGATCAGCTTTTGCAGTTCGGCCGCTGATTCAATGACCAGCCACTTGGTGGGCTGGGCGTTTTTGGCCGAAGGGGCCCAGCGGCTGATGTCCAGCAATTCTGCCAGAACTTCCCGGGGCACCGGCTTGTCCTTGTAGGTACGAATGGACCGCCGGCTGCGGAGAAATTGGGCGGCTGCTTCCGGGGCGGGACCCAGCTTGCGGTTGACGGGCAGGCAAGTGGCCGGGCTCTGGCCCTTCAAGGTCAGGGCCCCGTGGGGGCAGACCGCCAGGCAGTGACCGCAGTCGATGCAGATCTTGGCCGCTGCCCGCCGGGCCGTGGGGAAGCCGCCGTCCTCGCTTTCGGCGATCAGACTGAAGGGGCATTCCGCCATGCAGATCCCGTCCCGTTTGCATTTGGTCCGATCTACGGATATCAATTCCATGGGTTTTGTTCCTTGGCAAAAGGTCTGAATAGTTAGACCGGGGCGGGTTTTCCATTGCCTGCCCGTAAATTGCCGCCATTCTACCCGTTCCCGCCGGGGAAAGCAACGGCGGGGCCGCAAATCGGCCGGCTTGCCCCAGGCGGCTCGAGCCTGGGCAACGGTTGATCTGAAGAGGCAGTTTGCCGGGACGGCGGCATTGGGGGGCGTTTTGGGGCGCGGTCGCCCATTTTGCCAACTGAGCACTGATCTTTAAGCTCCGGGGGACCGGCCAAGGCAGTTCGCGGCTCCTTGATTGGAGCTGCTTTGGAGATCGTTGTCACCATCAGCCCTCTTCCCGCCACCCCTTGGGTTCAACCTCATTTTGCCGGTGCAGTTGGGGGCCTGAAATGACCAGGTACAAATAGGTTATGCTGCTTTTTTTATCCGCTTTTTTTCTGGTTTATGGAAGTCTGCACTGGTTTTTTTATCGGTTGCTGACGGCGGCCTGGTCTCCAGGTCGCTGGCGGGGACCGTTGTTGCTCTTCCTGCTGCTGATGGTGCTGAGCCCGGTTCTGGTTCGGGCCCTGGAGCGGTGGGCAATGGAGGGGCCGGCTCTGTGGCTGGCCCATATCGGCTTTACCTGGATGGGTTTCATCTTTCTTTTTACGGTCTTGGCCTTGCTGCTGTTGCCGCTCCGCGGCTTGAGCGCCTGGCGCCGGGCCGCTGCCGCCGGCCGACTGCGCTTGCCGGGGGATCGGCCTGGTTCCGGCTTTCGCCTGGCGAGCCCGCGGGGAACTTTCGTGGCGGCCTTCCTTGTGGCCGTGTCCGCCAGTGCTTATGGTTATTGGGAAGCACGCGACATCAGGCTGGAACAGGTGCGGCTGGACAGCCCGAAAATGGCCGGCTTTGCCCCCGCCATCACGGCCGGCGGCGCCGAGGAACCAGCCGTCTGGCCACCGGCCCGGCCCTTGCGGATCGTCAAGATCACCGACCTGCACCTGGGGCTGCAGATCCGGGAACGGCGCCTGGCGCCGGTGCTGGAGGTGGTTCGCCGGGCCCGGCCGGATATCCTGGTGGCCACCGGGGATATCGTCGATGGCCAGGGGGACGGAATTGCCCACCTGGCGGAGCAATTCCGCCGCCTGGAAGCCCCCTTGGGCAAATTCGCCATTCTCGGTAATCACGAGTTTTATATCGGGGCCGCAACGGCGCAAAATTTTCTCGAGGAGGCCGGCTTTACCGTCTTGCGCGGGGAAATCATCGAGATCGGCGGCCGGTTGCGGATCGCCGGGGTGGACGACCGTACCGGCATCATGCTGGGCTTGACCCCGCCGGACCAGGAGGAACGTCTGCTGGCCGGCCTGGCGGCGGACACTTTCAATATTCTGCTCAAGCATCAGCCGGCCATCGAGCCAGGAGGGGTGGTGGATCTCCAGCTCTCCGGCCACATACACCGGGGCCAGATTTTCCCCTTCAATTTTTTTACCTGGTTGGCCTACCGGGTTCCCAGTGGTCTGAGCCGAGCGGCAGACGGGCGTTATCTTTATGTGGGACGAGGTGCCGGCACTTGGGGGCCGCCGATCCGGTTGCTGGCTCCGCCGGAGGTTACCCTGCTCGAATTGGGGGCAGAGATTTAAACGGGTGTCAGACGGACGGCGGCCCGTTTATGGCCGGGGTCACGGACAATATGCAGCGGTTACGGAGGATAGTTATACATTCATGGATATCAGAGAAATGAAGTATGAGAAACTGGACCACCCCGCCGTGGCGGCGGTGATTTTTTGCCCCCGGGAGGAATGGACCCCGCCGCCGGCAACGGCCTTCGACGTGGAAGTTGAAGTGGAGCCGGGTTTGACCCTGCCGTTGCGCTTTCACTTGGGGGCGGAGGATCCCGCGGCGCCCAACCTCCTCTTTTTTCACGGCAATGGCGAGGTGGCTGCCGATTACGACGAACTGGCCCCCCGTTTCAACGCCGCCGGGATGAACCTGGTGGTGGCCGAGTACAGAGGCTATGGCCGGGCCGGGGGCACCCCCTCGGTGGCCGCCATGATTGGTGATGCCCGCCTGATGTTGCCGGTGGTCCGGGATACCTTGCGCCAGCAGGGTAAAAGCGGCCGTTTGGCCCTGATGGGACGTTCGCTGGGTAGCGTGCCGGCCATCGACCTGGCGGTCAGTGCCCCGGCCGGAGAGGTTGAGGGTCTGATCATCGAAAGCGGGATTGCCCAGACCATACCTCTGCTCCTGGCCCAGGGCGTCGATGTCCAGGCCTGCGGGATCCACAGCGAGGCCGACGGTTTCTGCAATATTCAGAAAATCGCCCTCCAGCAGAAGCCCACCTATATTCTCCACGCCCAGCATGACGAAATCATTCCCCTGGGTCTGGCCGAGGCCCTCCAGGCCCACTGCGGGGCCCAGGCCAAGGAGTTTCAGGTGGTGCCGGGCGCGGGTCACAACAACATCATTGCCCGGGTCGGCGATCTCTATTTCCAGGCCCTGGCCCGCTTTTGCCGCAAGCTCGGCCAACCGCCGCGGCGCAAAAAACCGGGCGTGCGGTGAGGGCCGCCATGCGCTTACGAATCATGTCCTATAATATTCATCGGGCCATCGGGGTCGACCGGCTTTTCCGGCCCGAGCGGATCGCCCGGATCATCAAGCACCACGAACCCGATCTGCTTTTGCTGCAGGAGGTCGATGTCGGGGTGCCCCGTTCCCGCAACCTGAACCTGGCCGAGGAACTGGCCGGCCTCTGCGATTATCCCCATTGGGCGGTGGGGCTTAACGTTGCCTTGAGCCAGGGCCACTACGGCAACGCCACCCTGAGCCGTTTCCCCATCAGCAGCGAGCGCAATATCGACCTGACCATGCCCGGCCACAAGGCCCGCGGTTGCCTTTTTACCGCCGTTGAGCTGGATGGCGAGCAGGGGGCCGCCATGACCCTGCCGGTATTCAACCTCCACCTGGGTCTATCTTTCCACGAACGGCCCAAGCAGGTCGGTGTGCTGGTCAAGACCCCCGAGTTCGCCGCTCTGGGCCCTGAAGAGCCCTGCATCGTGGCCGGCGATTTCAACGACTGGTTCACCCGCCTGGCCCCGATGTTTACCGAAATCATGGGTTTCCGCTGCGCTTCCAGTCACCAGGAAAATTTCCAGAGCCCTTACCTGACCTATCCCTCCTTTTCCCCTACCGGCGGCCTGGACAAGATTTTCGTTCGCGGTCCAATGGAGATTATCAAGCGCAAGCGCTGCCGGATGCAAATCTCGAAAATCGCCAGCGATCACCTGCCGGTCCTGGCCGATTTTGCCTGGTGAGCGATTCTGTCCTGGTCTGAACCGGTCCCGATGAAGGAACCCCAGACCGGCTGCAACCTCATCCTGTTGTGCTGTCCGTCATCTGTCATGATCGCCCGTTGGGGGAGGCGGCTGGGCCGGGGGGCGCACCGGTTGATCGCCTCACCGGGCAAAGCTGCGCTTGCCCTCAGGCGCCGTTTCTGGTTATCTGGGCGGGACAGGGCGCCTTACTATCTCTCAGGGCGGCCAAACGCCGGACCGAAAAAAATGCCGAGACCCAAAAAAAACCGCCATTGCCAGGTAACGCCCTGTCCCAAGGCCTTCAAACCCAACCGGATCCCCATGGACCGTTTGGAGCGGATTCCTCTGGCCGCCGACGAACTGGAAGCTTTGCGCCTTTGTGACCTGGAGGGTTTCACCCAGGAGGAAGCCGGCCGTTGCATGGGAGTCTCCCGGGGAACGGTCCAGCGGATTCTGGCCGCGGCCCGGCACAAGGTGGCCCGGGCCCTGGTGGAAGGAGCGGCCTTGATTATTGACGACGATCTTCAGTGAGCATGGCCGTGGCATTTTCCGTGGGCCTGGCAAGCCTGGGACGGATCCATCCGGGGCAAACGGTCGGCGATAAAATCGCGGACCAGATCCTCGATCCTTTGCTCGGCTTGGCGAACGGCGAAGTGAACGTTAATGCCCTGCTCAGCAAATCCTTGCAGGGGGCGGGCCCCGATTCCCGCGACCACGATGGCGTCCACTCCGTGTTGCCGCAGGAGATGGACCGGACCCATGCAGCCCCCGGCCCCATGGGCTTCGTTGATCAGGGTGTCCACCGCGCTGATCTTACCGTGCTCGATATCCACCAGGGTAAACAGGTCGCAATGACCAAAATGTTCCGAGCGTTCACCGGTAAGGCCGCCGGGATGGTTGGAAGGTACCGCGATGCGTTTTTTGTCCATGGAATAAACCTCTTGTTTGATTTTTGCTTGGCGGGCAACCCCGCGGGTCGGTCACAATGGCTAAACCAGGGGATCGGACGTCGAAACCTGCCGGGTCGGACAGTCCCAATCCTGGGCCGTCAGCGTTTTGAACATATGCACATAATAGATCGCTCGCTGCGGCTGTCAAGTTATAACTCGGTCCTTCCACTGACAATATTGCGAAAAGACCTGAACCCTGTGGTGCGGTAAGGATGCAACAATAAGTCGCGGAGGGGGTTGGGGGAGGCGATTCGCTGGTCCTTCAGGCCAGGATGCTGCAATCAGCCAGCGAGTTAGAGCCCTGGAGCGGGGCGGATTGGCGGGATTGTCGGGCGCTTGTTGCAAGGGGCTGCCTGATGCGGCTCAGTCCGGGTCCTTGTTGTTGACTGTCAGGGCCGGGAAATATATCTTCAGTTTAAATTGGCCCCCGTTGGCCGGCTGGTCAGGAGATAAACAGTTCATTCATCCAGTCGGCCAGGCTCCTGCCGGGAGAGAAGGGCGCCGACATCCGCGAGGGATAATAAAGAAAAGCCCATGAACAACCACCCACCTGCCGGTGTATTTTCCTACAATCGGGTGATCGTGGCCCTGGTGGCGGTGATGCTGACCACCCTGGCGGTGATCGACTACACCATTATCCAGCAGCAGCGTCGGGGCCTGATGGCCCAGATCCACGAGCGGGCCGGCGAGGAACTGGCCCAGGCGGCGACCTTCATGACCGAGCCGCTGCTCCGGTACCGTTTTTCCGATATCGAACTCTTCATTCAGCAGTGGTCCGCCAACAACAGCGAGGTGGTGCGCTTTGCCGCCCTGACGCCCCAGGGCCACACCCTCACGGTTTTTGAGCGGCCAACGGATTCGCCCCATCTTTTGGTCCAGGAAAGGCGGATTGAATTTGAAGGCAGCCACCTGCTGACCCTGGTGCTGGAGAAGGATTATGGCCCGGCGGAAAAGATCCTGGCCCAATTGCGCCAGCGGCTGGTGCTGACCTCGCTCTTCATCTCCGCCGCCCTGGGCCTGACCCTCTGGCTGGTATTCCGTTATCTGGCCATCCGTCCCCTGGAGCAGGAGGTTTTGCGCCGGCGGCGGGCGGAAGCGGAACTGGTTGACGCCAACCAACTGCTGGAGGAGCGGGTGCAAGAGCGGACCCGGGAGATCGCCGGCCTGCTGGAGCGGGAAAAATATCTGCGGGAAATCATGCAGACCGTGGCCGATATCAACGGCCTGCTGATCACCGCCCCCGACCTGGAAGCCTTGTTGGGCAAGGCCTGCCTCCGATTTGTTCGCCATGGCCATTATCGTTTTTGCTGGATCGGCCTGCTGGGCAAGGAGGGGCTTACCGCGATTTACGACTCCCGGCCCGACCAATCGGTCCTGGCGCCGGGGCCCTATGCCCTGGCTGAGGGACCGAACCCCTTCTACCACCATCCGGCCGCGGTCTCGTTGCGCCAGAACCGGACTGTAACCACCCCGCAGGCCGATTACCCCTTCTCGCAGCCGCCCTGGCTCGAGCAGGGGGCGATCGCCGACTTTGCCCAGGTTGTCGCAATCCCTCTGCGCTCGGGTGGCGACCAGCCGCCGCTGGGAGTGCTGGCGGTTTACACCTGGCGCCGGGAGGGTTTCGAGCCCGAGGAGATCGCCATGCTGGAAGAACTGGCCGGCGACCTCGGTTTTGCCATTGCCTCTTTCCGCCAGCGGCAGGAAGTGGCCCGTCTCACCGCCGAACGGACGGCCAATTACGAGGAAACCATTTTTTCCTTCGTAGATATGATCGAGCAGCGCGATACCTATACCGCCGGCCATACCGAACGGGTATCTTATTACAGCCGGCGTATCGCCCGGGAAATGGGCTTGTCGGCGGAGGAAAGTCATCGCCTTATGCGGGCCGCCTCCCTGCATGACATCGGCAAGATCGCCACCCCCGACGCGGTGCTGCTCAAACCAGGCAAACTCGATGCCCTGGAGCATGATCTCATCAAGCTCCACGCCGTCGCCGGCTACGAGATGCTCTCCAATATCGAGATGTACAAGGATCTGGCCGCAATCATTCTCCACCATCATGAAAGATTTGACGGCAACGGCTATCCCGACCGCCTCAAGGGCGAGGAAATTCCCCTGCTGGCCCGGATCCTAAGCGTCGCCGATGCCTTCGACGCCATGACCACCAACCGGGTCTACAAACCCCGCAAGGAACTGGCGGCGGCCCTGGAGCAACTGCGGAAGGGCAGCGGCGGCCAGTTTGATCCGGTGGTGGTCGCCGCGGCTCTCAAAACCCTGGATCGGGTGGCGGCCCCCGAGGTTCTGGCCGCCGAGCCGGAGTCCGATCGCTTCTGTTCCAGGCACCGGGCCTTGTGCGGGGTGACCCAGACCCCGGTTACCGAGATGGAACGGAAGCGGTTTTCCTATTTCTTCAATGACCGCTTGACCGGCCTCTTCAACGAGGATTATCTCAAGGCGGTGGTCCGCAACAACCAGGAGGATTATACTTACCGGTGCCTCCATGTCCTGCACCTGCAGGGGATTAAGGTTTACAACAAGCAGCAGGGCTGGGAAAAAGGCAATCTGCTGCTCAAGTATTTCGCCGACGAATTGAAAATCCAGTTCCCGGAGGACTTGCTCTTTCGGGTTTACGGCAATGATTTCGTCGTCATCTCGCGGGAGCATCAGCCGCTGGGCGCCAAGGAGCTGGCATCATTTGCCTGCCTGCGGGGCACCAGGCTCCAAGTCGTTCCCCATCACCTTGACCTGGTCCGGGATGGCAAGTATACCATTGATAAGCTGGAAAAAATCGAACTGCGCGGCGCGGCAACCGGGAGCCCCGAACCGGGGCGGGACCTTAGGGGTTTTATTCAAGCAAAAGAGGAGGGAAAATGATGTACAAGGGAATTCTGGGGTTTATGGCCGCCTTTTTGTTGGCGACGGCTGGTCTGGCGGCACCGCTGACGGCCGCGGAAAACCGGGAGTGCCGCAAGCTTGCCGCCCCGGTGAGCGGGGAGGCTCGGAAATATTCGGTCACGGCCGACATCTACGAATTCATGGCCTTTCCCGATATCCCCTGTGCAGTCTATTGGCGCAACAACGAGTTGTGCGCCACCGAACTCTCGGCCTTTCAGTTCAGCGCCAAGGTCTTTGACTTTGGCGGCGGCGGGGAGATTCTGATGACCGAGGCCTATTTTGTCGTTGCCGCGCCCGGCGAGCCCCTGCCCCTGGCCTTTGCCGACCGGGAAGAGGCAACGGAGTTCATCACCCGGAGCGGTGGCGGTGAAATTCTTGACTATGGCCAGTTGCTGGACCACTCCTTTGACTGAGAAGCAGCTGTGCCTCCTCCGGGGCCTTCCGGTCCGCTGGGCCGGGCAGATGGGCGCTCCGGCCTGCCGCCCGGGGCGCCCGCTTTTTATTTGGCATTAGCCGCGCCGTGGTTTATAGTTGCCCTCGTTCATGAAGCGGATTTAGCCGTTTTTTCTTCCAAAACCACCACAGAGAAGGAGTGAGCCGATGAACATTCTGGTATTCGGACCCAATGGCAGCGGCAAAGGCACCCAGGGTGCCATTGTGCAGAAAAAATACGGGATGCCCCATATCGAATCGGGCGCAATTTTTCGCCAGAATATCGGGGGCGGCACCGAGTTGGGCAAGAAGGCCAAGGAGTATATCGACCGTGGCGACCTGGTTCCCGATGACATCACGATCCCGATGATCCTCAACCGGCTCCGGGAAGATGACTGCAAGCAGGGCTGGATCCTGGACGGTTTTCCCCGCAACAAGGTGCAGGCCGAAACCCTGGCCAAGGCCCTTACCGAGGCCGGCATGAAGCTCGATTACGTGGTTGAAATCGTGCTGCCCCGCGATGTCGCCAAGTTGCGGATCACCGGCCGGCGGCTCTGCGTCAATGACAACAACCATCCCAACCATATTGCCTTTGACGCCATCAAACCGGTGGAAAAAGAGGGCAAACTGGTCTGCCGGGTTTGCGGGGGAGATCTCAAGACCCGGCCCGACGATCAGGATGACGCGGCCATCGACAAGCGCCACGATATTTATTATGACGAGAACACCGGCACCATGGCCGCGGTCAATTTCTTCAAGGGCCTGGGCGGGGGCACCAAGGTGATTTCGATTGATGGTGGGCCTTCCATCGGCGAAGTGACCGAAGCGATCATGCAAGAACTGAACTGATTTGCCGTGTTCCGATCCCCAGCCGATCCCCGTCCTGGGCGGGTGATCGGCTTTTTTTATCGCCGGCGGCCGCGGTTGGAAGGCGCCGGATCCGGGGATCGGTATGGCAGATATTAGCTTTTCCCGGGGCCATAAGTTTACTATAATTCCGCCTGTTCCAGTCTTGGCTAAGGGGCGTAATTTTCCCGGTTTTGCTCGGCAGACAAAGGAGTCGAAGATGAAAACAGCGGTCGGAGTAATCATGGGGTCTCGCAGTGACTGGGAGACCATGCGGCATGCCGCCGAAACCCTGGAGCAACTCGGCATCGCCCACGAAGTCCGGGTGGTTTCGGCTCATCGGACCCCGGAATTATTGTTTGAGTATGCCGCCACCGCCAAGGAGCGGGGGCTTGAGGTGATTATCGCCGGAGCCGGCGGAGCGGCCCATCTGCCCGGCATGGTGGCGGCCCGCTGTTCCTTGCCGGTGCTGGGAGTGCCGGTCCAGTCCAAGGCGTTGAACGGCCTTGACTCCCTGTTGTCCATCGTCCAGATGCCCGCCGGGATTCCGGTGGGGACCCTGGCCATCGGGCCGGCCGGGGCCAGGAACGCGGCCCTGCTGGCTGCCGCCATCCTGGCCAATAAGTATGCCCCGGTGGCGGAGGCCCTGGAGCAATTCCGCCGCCGGCAGACCGATACGGTCCTGGCCGATCCCGATCCCCGCCGGCCGCTGGAGGCAAAATCATGAAGGTGGGGATCATCGGAGCCGGGCAGCTGGGGCGGATGATGGCCCTGGCCGGTTATCCCCTGGGCCTGGAGTTTGAAATGCTCGACCCCAATCCCCGGGCCTGCGGCGGCCAGGTCGCCCCCCTGACCGTGGCGGCCTTCGATGACCGGGAGGCCCTGGCGGCCCTGGCGAGCCGGGTGGACCTGGTTACCTTTGAATTTGAAAATGTTCCGGTGGCGGCGATGGAATTTCTGGCCGGCCAGGTGGAGGTTTTCCCCCGGCCGCCGGTGCTGGAGACCGCCCAGGACCGCCTGCGGGAAAAGGAGTGTTTTCGCCAACTGGCCATCCCCACCCCGGATTATCGCCCGGTGGAGAGCCGGGCTGAACTCGAAGCGGCGGTGGCCGAGCTGGGGCTGCCGGCGGTGCTGAAAACCCGCCGTTTCGGCTACGATGGCAAGGGACAATTCATTCTGCGCCAGCCCGGTGATCTGGAACCCGCCTGGGCTGCCCTGGGCGGGGCGCCCCTGATCCTGGAAGCCTTTGTCCCTTTTGGCCGGGAAGTTTCTTTGGTGGCGGCCCGGAGCCGCGCCGGCGGCATGGTTTTTTATCCCCTGGCGGAAAATATCCACCGCGATGGGATCTTGCGTCTTTCCCAAGCTTGCAGCGCCGATCCCATGCAGGCCCTGGCCGAGGAATACACCCGGCGGGTGCTGGAGCATTTTGCCTATGTCGGGGTTATGGCCTTCGAGTTTTTCCAGGTCGCCGACGGCCTGGTGGCCAACGAAATCGCTCCGCGGGTCCATAATTCCGGCCACTGGACCATCGAGGGCAGCGAAACCTCTCAGTTTGCCAATCATCTGCGAGCCATCCTCGGCTGGCCCCTGGGAAGTCCGGAGCTCCTGGGCCAGGTGGCGATGCTGAACTTCATCGGCGAGCTGCCGGCCGTCCCAGCCCTGCTGGGCGAGCCCCATCTCCATGTCCACGCCTACGGTAAATCCCCGGCTCCCGGGCGCAAGGTCGGCCACGCCACCCTCTGCCTGCCCCCGGCGGCGGATTTGCCCGGGGCCCTGCGACTGCTCCTGCCCCGGGTAAACCTTCCCGCCCTGCTCGATTGACCAAGCCTGACGCTATTGAGCGCCGCTCCCGCCCTGGGCATCCCGTGGCCGGCCGGCGGTATTTTGCCGCTCAGGGTAATTGAGGCTTCAATTTACGGTCTCCCGCAGGGACGTTTGCTCGCTTGCCCCTCCCTGGTAGTTGCAGTACGAGCTTTGCTCGGGGCTGGCCCGGGAGGCCAAATTGATTATTTTTTGGTGGCCGCCTGTGCTAGAATAGGCATATTTTGGTAATTTAGAGCCCGGGATGATGCATTTCCCGGTCCCCCGGCCCCGCCTGGGCCGGCAAATCCGCCATAAAGTCCGGCCGCCGCCGGCCCACGGTGACCGACCGCCATGCCACGTCCCCAAATACAATCCGCTTCCGACGGCCGCCTCAGTCTGACCGGTTCGTGGACCCTGCGGGAACTGACCCCGGGCCTGCCGGAAATCAGAGTCCGGCTGGCCTCGGTTCCGCCCGATACCCCTTGGAGCTTGCAGGAGCTGGAGCGTCTGGACAGTTTCGGGGCCCTGTTGCTTTGGCGCAGCTGGGGGGGGCGCTGGCCCCGCAACCTGGAAATAAAAGAGGATTGGCGGGCGGTCATTGCCGCGGTGGCGGAGCAAAGCGCCACCGAGTTGCCCGAGGCCGCTCCCTTTGGCCCTTTGGATGCCCTGCTGGTGCTGGGGCAGGCGGTCATTTCCTTTCTGCGCCAGCTCCTGGATTTTCTTGCCCTTTTCGGCCGACTCTGGCTGGACCTGCTTTTCCTGCTGGGGCGCCCCCGCCAATGGCCCCTGAAGGAAATTTCGGCCAACTTCTATAAGGTCGGGGCCAAGGCCATGCCGGTGGCCGCCCTGGTCGGCTTCCTGATCGGGGTGGTGCTTTCTTATCTTTCGGCGTTGCAGCTCAAGGCCTTCGGGGCGGAGATGTTTCTGATCGATATCCTGGGTCTGGGCATCATCCGGGAATTGGGGCCGGTACTGGTGGCCCTGCTGGTGGCCGGCCGTTCCGGTTCGGCGATGACCGCCCAGCTGGGAGTGATGCGGGTCACCGAAGAGATTGATGCCTTGGCGGCCATGGGCATTTCCCGCTCGGTCCGCCTGGTCCTGCCTAAGGTTCTGGCTCTGAGTCTGGCCATGCCCCTGCTGGTCCTTTGGAGTTCCGCCGTCGCCCTGTTCGGGGGCATGGTTTCGGCCCGGATTCAACTGGGGATAAGTTTCGGCTATTTCCTGGAAACCCTGCCCCGGGTGGTGCCGGTGGCCAATCTTTATATCGGGCTGGGCAAGGGGGTGGTATTCGGGGTGTTGATCGCGCTGGTGGCCTGTCATTTCGGCCTGCGGATCAGGCCCAATACCGAAAGCCTGGCCGCCAATACCACCGCCTCGGTGGTCACCTCCATTACCTTGGTAATTCTGGTGGATGCGGTTATCGCCGTGGCCACCCGCAGCATCGGGGTCCCGCTGTAATGAAAAACGGGGTGCAGCACCGCATCTTGCGGCGATCAGGCCGGCTTTGCATAGCAGACTATGCGGCGCCGCCCTGCTTGCCGCAACCTGCGGCGCTGCACCCCGTTTTTCGCCGGGGTTTGCCGGGGCGGTAATAGTGTCTGGGTGACGGCAGTGGTTGGGGTGAAAAGATAAGCGGTCCGTTGGGCCGGTCGCAGCACCGCATCTTGCGGCGATCAGGCCGGCTTTGCATAGCAGACTATGCGGCGCCGCCCTGCTTGCCGCAACCTGCGGCGCTGCGCCCCGTTTTTCGCCGGGGTTTGCCGGGGCGGCAATAGTGTCTGGGTGACGGCAGTGGTTGGGGTGAAAAGATAAGCGGCGTGCGGGGCCCTTGGCCGGTAGGTCTTGCTGGGGAGGTGGGGAAGTCGGAGAAGAGTTTGTTGGCTGGTGACTTGAAGCGGGAGGAAGGGATTGCTATGCTGAAAGGTGGTGAGTCCGGGGCGGTGGTGACGGTGCGGGGCTTGGTCAGTCGTTTTGGGACCAACCTGGTGCTGGACGGGATCGACCTGGCAATCATGGCCGATGAGATCGTGGCCCTGGTGGGCGGATCGGGCAGCGGCAAAACTACCCTGCTGCGCCATATCATCGGCTTGAGCCGGCCCGCCGCCGGAGAGGTTTTCTTGTTCGGGGAGCCCCTGTTTGCCGGAGATTACCTGGCCCAGCAGGCCCGCCGCCGCCGTTTCGGGGTGCTGTTTCAGCACGGGGCGCTGTTCTCCGCTCTCAATGTGGCGGAAAATATCGCTTTTCCGCTGCGGGAACTCCGGGTGGCCGGAGAAGAGGAGATCCGGGCCCTGGTCGCCCACAAGCTGGCCCTGGTGGAACTGGAGCCGGAGCATGCCCTGCTGATGCCGGCCGAGCTTTCGGGGGGAATGGTCAAAAGGGTGGCCCTGGCTCGGGCCCTGGCCCTGGAACCGGAATTGCTCCTGCTGGACGAACCCACCGCCGGGCTGGATCCGGACCGCAGCGCCGCCTTTGTCGCCCTGATCCGCCGGCTGCACCGGCAACTGGGAATCACCGTGATCCTGGTCACCCACGACGTGGCCACGGTGAACGCTCTGGCCGGCCGGGTGGCGGTGCTGGCCGAGCGGCAAATCATCAGCGCCGTTACCCTGGAGGAGACCATGCGGCTGGAACATCCCTTCATCCGGCGTTTTTTTGGCGAAGCGACAGGGGTAAAACCTCCGGCCGCGAGGAGTGAGGCAGATGGAAAACCGTAGTCACGCCATTGCTGCCGGGATTTTTGCCCTGGCCCTGGGAGCGGCCATGGTTCTGGCCTTCTGGTGGTTTGCCGATGACCGGGAGGCCACCCGGGAATATATCCTGGTTTCGCCCGGTAATATCGGCAGTCTCAATGTCCAGGCCACGGTCCGTTTTCGGGGGATGGCGGCGGGCAAGGTTACCGCCATCAACCTGGACCCGGATGACCCCCGCAACATCCTGGTGACCATCACCATTCGCGAGGATCTGCCCCTGACCATGGGAACCAGGGCGATGCTGGACAGCCAGGGCGTGACCGGCATTGCCTTCATTCAACTGGATGATTTCGGGGAAGATCCCCGGCCGCTGGTTGGTGAGCCGGGCCGGCCGCCTCGCTTGCTCCTGGAGCCGAGCATCTTCACCCGGATCACCGAGGCCACCCTGGCCGCCATGCAGGGCCTGGAAGCCATTGCCCACCACCTGGGCAGCCTGATGACGGATGAAAATCGGGAGCGTTACGGGGAGATGCTGGCCCGGCTGGAATCGATAGCGACCGGGATCGACCAGGCCCTGGCGGGCATGCCGGCCACCCTGGCCGCGGTTCAGGAACTGGCCAGCCCGGAAAATCTGGCCCATATAACGACCCTGCTGGCCCATTTCGAGCAGGCCGGGGCGGAGGCCGTGCCGGCGGTGCAGGAATTGCGGGAATTGCTGGCCTCGCTGGCGGTCATGAGCACCCGGCTTGAAACCACGGTGGATCAGGTCGGGGGCGAGCTGGTGCGGGCCGGCGATCAACTGGTTGAGGGAACTCTACCCCAGGTTGACGGCCTGCTGCGGGAGCTGGCGGTCAGTTCCCGGCGCCTGGGCCGGCTGCTGGAGGAAATCGAGACCGAACCCCAGGTTCTGTTGCGGGGCCGGGCCCAGCCCGAACCGGGGCCGGGCGAAGCCGGTTTTCAATAGGGACCCAAGTTTCGCCAAGCTGGCGTCTTGCCGGGGGCCGGGGCCCAGAAAACCGAGGCGGCGGCCTTCTTACCGAAAAATAGCACGAGGGTTGAACAGATGCGATTCTGGCTGGTGATTTCGGTGGCCCTGTTTTTCCTGGCCGGTTGCGGCGTGGTGGCCTCGCCACCCCCCCGGGCCGCGGTCTATGACCTGCGTCTGTCCGAGGAGAGCGGGGATTGGGCGACTCGGCCGCAAGCCCTGGAGAACCGCGGCCCCGCGGTCTGTCCGGCGGCCTTGAGCCTGGAAGTTGCGGCGCCTTCCTGGCTGCAGGGGCGAGCTATGCAGTACCGCCTGGAATACCGGGATGTCAATCGCCGCCAATCATACCTGGAAAGTCGTTGGGCGGCGGAACCGGCGGAGATGGTGGCTCTGGCTTTGGAGCGGTTTTTTACCGCTCCCGGGGTCGCGGCCGCGTCCTCCCCCGGCTTGACGGTCGCAGCTCCTTGCCGACTGCGTCTTGCGCTGGATGAATTCGTCCAGGTTTTTGTTTCCGGCCAGGAGAGTTACGCCCTGCTGGTGGTGCGGGCCGAATTGCGGCCCCCGGGGGGAGAAAGCCTGGTTCGGGAGGAGTTCGTGGTCCGCCAGGTCACCCCGACTCCCGACGCGGCCGGCGGGGTTGCCGGCCATCGGTTGGCCTTGCAACTGCTGGCCGCCGAACTGCAAAGCTGGCTTGCCGTTGTCGGGCCGGCAACCGGTTGTGCTTGCCGGGCCACCACTCCTTGAGGTTTATGGCGGTTCGTTGTCGCCACCTTTGCCTGGCCTGAGGCCGGCAGGATCAGGCCGGGGAGCGGGTGCTGGCGGCCTTCACCGCAGGAGCAGCTCCACCGGGCAATGATCCGAGCCCATGATTTCCGGTCGAATCGTCGCTTCCTCGACCCGTTGCCGGCTGGCGCCGTCGATGCAGAAGTAATCTATTCTCCAGCCGACATTGCGCTCCCGGGCCCCGCCCCGGTAACTCCACCAGGTGTAGTTGCCCCCTTCCTGATTGAAAAGCCGGAAAGTGTCGATAAACCCGGCCGCCAGTAATTGATCCATCCAGGCCCGTTCGGGCCGGGAAAAGCCCGGACTTTTTTCGTTCTCCCGGGGCCGGGCCAGGTCAATTTCCCGGTGGGCCACGTTGAGATCGCCGCAGATCACCACCGTTTTTTGGCGCGCCAGGGCGCGGGTGAACTCCAGGAAGTGGCGGCAGAAATCAAGCTTGTAGGAGAGGCGGGCCAGCTCCGGCTGAGCGTTGGGCAGATAGGCGTTGACCAGGTAGAAGTCGGCAAACTCCAAAGTCAGCACCCGCCCTTCCTGGTCATGTTCTTCCTGCCCCAGGCCGTACAAAACGTTAACGGGGGCGAGCCGGCTGTAGATCGCCACCCCGGCATAACCCGGGCGCCGGGCCGGCAGCCAGTAGGCCGTGTAGCTCGGCAGGCTTTGCACCTCCTTGGGCAGTTGTTCGGGGTGGGCTTTGATTTCCTGCAGAGCCAGCAGATCGGGGTCCAGATCAGCGACAATCTCGCCGAAGCCCTTCTTGGCGATGGCCCGCAGGCCGTTGACGTTCCAGGAAACCAGTTTCAAGGGGGGCACCGGCCGGCGGGAGTCGGCCAAGTCCGCCTGCTCGGGGCCGGCGCTCCGAGGGCCGCTGAGCTTGCTGTCGGGGCGGGGGTCGGCGGCTTTAGGCGGCTTGCGGGGTTTGACCCCGATCCGGGGGCAGAGATCATAAAGCGGGCAGCGATCGCAGTGGGGGGCGACGGGTCGGCAGATTTCCTGCCCGAAGGCGACCAGCAGGGCATTGATCCGGCGCCAGTAGCGGGGCGGCAATTTGGCCCGCAGGGCCATTTCGGTGGCCAGAGGCGTGGCGGTTTGGACGTAGCCCCAGATATTCATGATCCGGTGGACGTGGGTGTCAACGCAAATCGCCGGCTGCTCAAAGGCCACCGCCGCCACCAGGTTGGCGGTCTTGCGGCCCACCCCCGGCAGCCGTACCAGTTCTTCCACCGTCGCCGGAATCCGGCCCTGGAACTGTTCTGCGATCACCCCCGGCAGCCGGGCCAGGTAGCCCGCCTTGGTGCGAAAAAAGCCCACAGGGTGGATCAGGCGAGCCAGTTGGGCCTCGGATAGTTTGGCCAGACCGGCCAGATCCGGGGCCCTGGCGAAAAGGCGGGCCGCAGCCTGGGCCGTGGTTTCGTCCTTGGTCCGGGCCGACAGGATGGTCGCCACCAGAACCTTGTACGGGTCGCGGGTTTGCACCGCGATCAGGTCGACCACCGGCACCCGGTAGTGGGGGACCTCGGCTTCCAGGCGGCTCACCGCCTCATCCAGGCTGAATTCTGTCATTTTCGCTTATCACCTTGTGGCGACAGGTTTTGCTGAGGATCGGGATTCCGGCCTCCCGCGCCGGGCTTGCCTTAACTCTCCAGCGGGGGCCGCGCTAGGACTGCCGGGGGATCTTGCTCGCCGGCCCTGGTTTAATGGGCCCGGCGGCCAAATTGCTGCCAGGCGGCCGCGTAAAGTTCGTTTAACCGTTTTTCCAGTTCCCGGCGGTAATTTTCCAGGTCAGCGCCTTTGATGCCGGCGGGGACCGCCAGGGGGGGGCCGTAATGGTAGCTGATCCGAGCCCCCGGTTTGGGGATCACGGTCCGGTCCCAGGAGCGGAGAACCCAGGCCCGGTCCGCTGCCCAGGCTGAAGGGAGAATGGGCGCGCCGGTGCGCGAGGCCAGGAGGATCGCCCCGGCCTGGGCGATCCGGGCCGGCCCCTGGGAGCCGTCGGCAATGATCCCGGCATTGGCCCCCCCCTTGACCTGGGCGATCATCGCCTTGAGAGCCGCGACCCCGCCCCGGCTGCGGGAGCCCCGCACCATCTCCGCGTCCATCAACCGCAAGGCTCCGCTGAGCAGTTCGGCGTCATCGCTGGCGGAAACCATCAGCACCCAGCGGGCCCGGGGGGCCAGTTTTTTTTGCTGGCAGCGGACCTGGTGCAGATGAAAAAAAACCGCGTAGTGCCAGCAGGCCGAAATGAAGGGCTGCCGCGCCAGGCCGGCCCGCAGGTGTTCCAGACCGTGGGTTCGCACCCGGCAAGTGGCGAACAGGCCCCGGCTGACCAGGTGATAGAGCGGGGGGGCCAGACGCCGGGCCAGACTTTGCAGATAGGGATTTTTGATGGCCATTAAACTTCCGTCCTCAATTGAGATTGCCCTCCGGGTTACCAGTTGAGTTCAACTTCTTTGAGGACCTTGATCCGGTCCCGCAATTCGGCCGCGTCTTCGAAGGCCAGTTCCCGGGCCGCCTCCTGCATCGCCTTTTCCAGCTCCTTGATTTCCCGCCGCAGTTCCGCCAGGCTCTGGAAGGTGGGTTGTTCCTCTCCCGCCAGCGGAGTTGCGATTTCCACGGGGGCGTAATCCTGCTCGTAGATGCTGGCCATGATGTCCTTGATCCGGGAGCGGATGGTGGTGGGGGTGATGCCGTGCTCCCGGTTGTATTCAGCCTGGAGGGCCCGGCGCCGCCGGGTTTCGGCGATGGTCCGGGCCATGGCCTCGCTGATCCGGTCCCCGTAAAGGATCACCAGGCCTTCGGCGTTGCGGGCCGCCCGGCCGCAGGTCTGGATCAGGGAGCGCTCGCTGCGCAGAAAGCCTTCCTTGTCGGCGTCCAGCACCGCCACCAGGGAAACCTCGGGGATATCCAGGCCTTCACGCAGGAGGTTGATCCCTACCAGAACGTCGTACTCGCGCCGGCGCAGATCCCGGAGCAACTCCATCCGTTCCAGGGTCTTGATGTCGGCATGGAGATAGCGGACCCGGACCCCGAGGTTGGCGTAATATTCGCAGAGATCCTCGGCCATCCGCTTGGTCAGGGTGGTGATCAGAACCGCTTCGTCCCGTTGGGCCCGGAGGCGGATTTCGGCCAGCAGATCATCCACCTGGCTTTGGGCCGGCCGCACTTCAATGGCCGGGTCCATCAGGCCGGTGGGCCGAATAATCTGCTCGACCACCCGCCCGGCCGCCATTTCCAGCTCGTAGTCGCCGGGAGTGGCCGAGACGTAGATCGCCTGGTTGAGCCGGGCCGCGAACTCTTCGAACATCAGGGGACGGTTGTCCAGGGCCGAGGGCAGGCGGAAGCCGTATTCCACCAGGGTTTCCTTGCGGGAGCGGTCACCCCGGTACATGCCCCGCACCTGGGGGATGCTGACGTGGGACTCGTCGACGAAGAGGATGAAATCGTCGGGGAAATAGTCGAGCAGGGTGGGTGGCGGGGCCCCGGGCGGCCGGCCGGTGAAGTGGCGGCTGTAGTTCTCGATCCCATTACAGTAGCCCAACTCCTGGATCATTTCAAGATCGAAGTTGGTCCGCTGCTCCAGGCGTTGGGCTTCCAGCAGGCGATGCTGTCCCTCCAGTTCGGCCAGGCGCTCCTTGAGCTCGGCCCTAATGGTCTTAATCGCCTGCTGCTGGCGATCCCGGGAGGTGACGAAGTGGCTGCCGGGGAAGATCGTCGCTTCCTGCAGTTCCTGGTGGATTACCCCGCGCAGGGGGTCCACCACCCGCAGGGCCTCGATGGTGTCGCCGAACAGTTCCACCCGCAGAGCCCGTTCTTCTTCATGGACCGGAAAGATTTCGATCACATCCCCCCGGACCCGGAAGGTGCCGCGGTGGAAGGAGTAATCGTTGCGCTCGTAGAGCATGTGAACCAGGCGGCGCTGGATTTCAGCGGGGGGGTAATCCTCGCCGCATTTGAGGGCCAGGTGCATGTTCAGGTACTCTTCCGGCGAGCCCAGGCCGTAAATGCAGGAGACCGAGGCGACGATGATTACGTCGCGGCGGGTCAGCAGGGCCCGGGTGGCGCCGTGGCGCATCTTGTCGATGGTATCGTTGATGGCCGAGTCCTTCTCGATGTAGGTGTCGCTCTGGGGTATATAGGCCTCGGGCTGGTAGTAGTCGTAGTAACTGACGAAATATTCCACCGCATTGGCGGGAAAGAGTTCCTTGAATTCGGAGTAGAGCTGGGCGGCCAGGGTCTTGTTGGGGGCCAGGATCAGGGCCGGCCGGTTGGTGGCGGCGATCACCTGGGCCATGGTGAAGGTCTTGCCCGAGCCGGTCACCCCCAGCAGCACCTGGTGGCGCACCTCCTGTTCGATCCCCCGGCTCAGCAGTTCGATGGCCCGGGGCTGATCCCCGGCAGGGCTGAATTCGCTGGTCAGCTCAAACATAAGGATCCTGCCGGATCGCCAGGCCGGATGATGGCGCCATGAGCCGGTAAACAGATCGCGATACTGCGGGGGAGAGAATCATGGCTCACACGCGGGGCAGGTTAATCCTAAAGTTCGTAACCGCCGAGGGCGGCATTTCCCGGGGTCCGCTGTCCTCTCGGCGGGATAAAAAGCACGGCGCCATAATTGCCGCGGCTGCGGCCGGATCGGGGCTGATATTCCCTATTCCCGGCGGAAATGATCGTAGCCGCCGTAGCCGATTTCGCGGCGGCGGCCGTTGTCCTGCAAAAAAACCCCGGCCCCGGGAATCAGGCGCCCGATGCGGATCAGGGCAGCGCCGGGAATCAGGGCGCCCAGGCGAGCCAGGGCTTCATCGTTGGCCGGGGGGGCGGTAAAGAGCAGCTGGTAATCCTCCCCGCCGCGCAAGGCCCAAGCCAGAGGATCGGCCCGGCAGACCCGGGCGGCTCGCCGGACGATCTCCGGGATCGGCAGCAGCCCGGCATCCACTTCGGCCCCCAGGCCGCTGGCGGTGGCGAGATGGGCCAGATCGGTGGCCAAGCCGTCGGAGAGGTCCATCATCGCGTTGACCAGACCGGCGGCGGCCAGTTTTTGGCCCAGGACTACCTGGGCGGCAGGGTCGAGGTGGGCCTGAACCGCTTGCCGCCATTGGGGATCAGCCCCGAGGCCGCGGCGGCAGATTTCCAGGCCGGCGGCGGCGAGGCCCAGGGGGCCTCCCACCCAGACCGAATCCCCCGCCCGCCCCCCGGAGCGCAGGCAAACCCGTTCCGGGTCGGCCGCCCCGATTACCGTGACCGTCAGCAGGACTCCGGCCGGCGCCCGCACCGTATCGCCGCCGATCAGCACGGCCCGGTATTCCGTCACCGCCTCGGCCAGCCCATCGAGCAAATCGTCCCGCCATTGCTCAGCCTCATCGCCCGGCAGACCCAGGGAAAGAAGGACAAAACGGGGGCTGCCGCCCATGGCCGCGATGTCGCTCATGTTGACCGCCACCGCCTTGCGGCCCAGCAGGCGGGGGGGGTGCCAGGCCCGGTCAAAATGAACACCTTCAACCAGGGTGTCGGTGGTGACCAGGCCAACCTCGGCGGCCGCCGGCCGCCAGACCGCGCAGTCGTCACCGATGCCTTGCACCAGCCCGGCGACCCCAGGCGCGGCGGCGCCGGCCCTGCGCTGGATGGCGGCGATCAATTCCCGTTCGGCGGTCATGGACAGGTTTCCGGTCCTTCCTACTTGATCACTTTGAGATGCGAGGTGCGGCGCGAGGGCTTCTTGGCCGGCGCGGCCCCTGAAGCGGGGGCGGAATCGGCTTCCGGCGCCGGGGGTTCCTCTTCCCGCCAGGAAATCGCCTTGATGAAACGTTTTTCCCCTCCCATGGTGAAGATTTCCCGGCCGCTGAACTGGGGTTCCCGCAGGGTCCAGATTACCCGCCGGGGCGGAATGGTCAGCAGCTGGAAGGTCACATGCCACCACTCATCCCGGCGGCTGTCGTCGCGGATGATCTCGGTGACCACCCCGTAAAAGAGCTGGTCGGCGATGATCAGCACGATATCCCCCTCCCGGGTGCTGTCCTTGAAGGGCATGATCTTTTCCAGATCCTGGATTATTTTTTCAACGTCGAATTCCTGGGTCATGTCCGGCCACCTTGCCTGCTGATGAGAGGAGGGGAAACGCCGGCGACAGGTTAACACAGTGCCTCCGGTGCTGGCAACGTCCCCGTAAGTCTGGCGGTTTTTTTCGGACGGGAGCGGCGCCGCCGGCTGCTGCTTCCGGGGCCGGCTAAGCCGCGGCCGGCGGCTGATGACGGGGGCTGGCGGCCCGGAGAGTCCAGGCCCGAAACCCCCGCCAGCGCCGGCTTCGGGGGGCCGGGATCCGCCGTCGCGGCAAGTTTACAACTTGCGCCGGACCGGGGCAGCGGCTACCATGGTCACGCATGCTTGCTGAAAAAAAGACCGACGCGGGAACTTTCCGGGGCCGCCGTCTGTCTGCCTATTATTCGGGGATCCTCGGACCATTGCTGATTCCGTATGCCACAGTCAGGAGAAAATGAAAGCGCGGAACTGGTCCGAGCCCTGCGCCGCGGTGATAACCGGGCCTTTGCCCAACTCGTCCGCCTGCACCAGAGCCGGATTTTCAACTTGGCATACAATTACGTCAAGGACGAGGAAGAGGCCAAGGATCTCACCCAGGATATTTTCATCACCGTACATCGCTCGCTGGCCAGCCTCCGGGATGAAGCCAAGTTCGGAGCCTGGCTCTATCAGTTGGCCCTTAACCACTGCCGCAACCGCTACAAGCGTTTGCAGCGGCGGGGCTTTTTTCGCAGCAGATCGCTGGACGATCCTGATTCCCCCCTGCATTTGGCCGGCGGGGAGTCGCCGGAAGCTCTGCTGGCCCAGCATGACCAGGACCAGTTGGTGCGCCGGGCCATTGCCGAACTGGCTCCCGCGGAAAAGGAAATCATCCTGTTGCGGGACATCGATGGCTTGTCCTACGAGGAAATCGGCGTCATTCTGGAAATACCGCTGGGCACGGTTAAGTCCAAACTCAACCGGGCCCGCCTGGCCTTGAAAAACCGGCTGGGAAAAATTATCTAAACCTAAAACAGCCAAGCCCCACCCAGGCGTGGGGCTTGGCTGGGCAGAGTTCGCGGGCCGACGGGCTGGTCGATCCGCAATAAACTTACCGGGAAGACACGAGACTTTGGTGGAAAATGGCTGAATTATGAATGAGGAACCCATGGATTGCGCCCGGATGCCCTCGTTGTTTAGCGAGCGCCTGGATCAGGAACTGGCCGGAATCGAGCAGGCGGCGTTCGATGCCCACCTGGAGGAGTGTCCCGCCTGCCGGCGGGAATGGCGGATTTTTAAGGTCACCCTGAGCCGGGTTCGCTCCCTGGAGCCGGTGCCCGTGCCCCCCGACCTTTTGCCCGCCATTCTGGCGGGAGTTGCAGAGCGGCGGCCGGCAGCGTCCCCTGCCTGGCTTGCCCGGCTGCTGGCGTACTGGCGGCGGATGGACTTTTCCGTTTCCCTGCCCACCGCGGCGGTCACCGTGGCCGTGGCCATGATGCTGGCGGTCGTGGTCCAAAACTCCTCTCTCTCCCTGCCCGGCGGTCAAGGTCAAGGAGCGGCCCCCGGCGCTGCTGATACCGCCGCCACCCAGCTCGAAGGTGAGCGGCCCCGGCTGGCCGGCCCCGCCGCGACCCTGGCCACCACCTCCCCGCGCTCTTATTACCCCCCTTTTTCCCCTTATGATACCGTGCCGGCTCATCCCTCGGCCCTCCGGGGCCCGGCTCAGAAGCACCCCGATGTCCTGGTGATCTTCCAGGATCCGGCTCCGGATACCCTGGCCCGCCTGTTCCGGGAAAGCAGTTTCCATGCTTCCTGGCGGGTGGAACATCCGGCCCGGGAGTTGCTGCTCCTGGATCTGCCGCCGGGCGACCTGCCCCGCTTGCGGGAAATGCTGACTGATCAGTCCGTGGCCATCGCCCCGGTGGCGGCCCTGTCCCCCGATTTCGGACGGGATAAAAAGAGCATTCGAGTGGCTATCCGCAGCCGCTGAGGCGGCCAGGTCAGGTTTCTTACGAGCATGGTTTGGTTCGAAAGGGGTCTGATTTTTTTACGGGAACTTTGTCGGAGAGGCAACTGTCTGTTTAACTGGACGCGTTGTTCCACGCGTCTGTTTCTTCCTTTCTCCTTCACTATTTCTTTAGTGAAGGGCCCTCCAGGGACCGCTCGGCCCGCCCGACCGAGCGGTCCCTCTTTGATTGCAACCCAGGTGGGTAACTTGACAAAGACCGCGGGGCCGATAGGATAAATTGATTTCAAGTGCAAGTCCAAAACTTCAGGGCACGGATTGGCATAATGAAGAACCAGCTGCTTGATCCTGCAACTTCGCTGACCGGCCCCCCCAACATTTCAAGTGTAAATCTGTAAGGAGATCCCATGAACGGCTCAATCGCAATGCTCCGAGGCGGGGCTTTGACCCGCCTGTTTTTTCTGGTGGCCACCCTGGCTTTCTTAACCGTGGGGGCGACGGCCAGCCGGGCCGCCATGCCGCCCTCTTTTGCCGACCTGGCTGAACGGCTTGGCCCTTCGGTGGTTAATATCTACACCACCCAAACGGTCATGGCGCCCAGCTCGCCGCACCAGTTTTTCTTTGATGGAGAAAACCTGCCGGAAATGTTCCGGCGTTTTTTCGATCTTCCTTCCCCGCATCCCCAGGCGCCCCAGATGCCGCCCCGGGAGATGCGGCGCACCAGCCTCGGTTCCGGGGTGATCATTTCTCCCGACGGCTATATCGTCACCAATAACCACGTGGTGGAAAACGCCGACTCCATCAATATCCGCCTGACCAATTTCGAGGAGTATGAGGCCGAGATCGTGGGCCGTGACCCCAAGACCGATGTAGCCCTGCTCAAGATCGAAGCCCGCAATCCGCTCCCCGCGGTTAAGCTGGGGGATTCGGAAAGTCTCCGGGTGGGGGACTGGGTCCTGGCCATCGGCAATCCCTTCGGGTTCGAGCAGACCGTGACCGCCGGCATCGTCAGCGGCAAGGGCCGCTCCTTGGGCAGCGGCCCCTATGAAAACTTCATTCAGACCGATGCCTCCATCAATCCGGGCAATTCCGGGGGGCCGCTCTTCAACCTGGAAGGAGAGATGGTGGGGATCAATACCGCCATCTATACCCGAGGGGGGGGGAATATCGGCATCGGGTTCGCCATTCCGGTCAACATGGCCAAAAATGTGGTCGACCAAATCAGGGAGCACGGCGCGGTAACCCGCGGCTGGCTCGGGGTCATGATTCAACCCGTCACTCCGGAACTGGCCCGCCAGTTCAAACTTGAGCGACCCATCGGAGCCCTGGTGGGAGATGTCACCCCGGATAGTCCGGCGGCCCGGGCGGGAATGCGCCCCGGCGATGTTATCGTCGGCTATGACGGCAAGGAAATCACCCAGATGAGCATGGTTCCGACCCTGGTCGCCCAGACTCCGGTGGGCAAGGAGGTCAAGGTGGTGGTCATGCGCCAGGGCCAGGTTACGGAGCTGCTGGTAACCATCGGCAAGCTTGAGGAGGAAGATGAGACCCGGGTTGCCAGGGCGCGCCAGGCCGAGGAGAAGCTGGGCTTGAGCGTTCAGGAACTGACCGAGGAAGTGGCCAGGTCTTTGGGGATCAAGGAGCGGGAGGGGGTGCTGATCGCCAATGTCGAACCGGGCTCGGCCGCCGCCGAAGCCGGCCTGCGCCGCGGCGAGCTGATCGTCGAGATCAACCAGCAGCCGGTCCAGACCATGGCCGAGTATGACGAATTGATGGAAGCAGCCATGGAAGAGGGCGGGGTCCTGCTGCTGGTTCGCCGCCAGGGACAGAGCCGCTTCGTGGCCATCAGGATCAAGCCTTAAAGCCTGCCGCCGGCAAGGAAGCTGGTGACCGGCGGGGCTCAACGGCTCCGCGGTCCTCCGGACTGCCTTGCCGGCGCCGGATTATAATCCCACCGGTTGCCTTTGCCTTGGTAGCCTGCCGTTAAGGAGATTGCTGTAATGGTCGCTCAGAAACGTTTGCCTAAGATCCTGGTCCTTGGTCTGGTTTTGCTGTTGTTGCCCCTGGCGGCGGCATGCACCTACCGGGATCGGGTGGCGCCCCTGGAGTTGCCCGATCCCGAGCGGGGGGCGGTGGAGATCAACGGGGTCATGATCAGCGCCTTGGCCTTTGTCGGTCGCGAGGAGGCCCGCCAGTCCTTCGGCTTTGACGCTCGCCGGGCCGGTTTGCTGCCGGTGCAGGTAACTTTCCAGAATGACAGCAGCGAAAGGGTGCTGGTCAATACCGACCAGACCTTTTTGCTCGACCGGGAGAACCGGGCCTGGCCGGTTCTGAGCCTGGCCCGGGCCCATGACCGGACCAAAGGCCATATCGAGGTTGGCGAAACCATCAGGGAAACCGGCAAGCCGGCCCTGCTGCTGGGGGCGGCCGGAGCGGTGGTGGGCGCTGCGTTCGGCCTGGTGACCGGGGATAATGTCGGGACCGCCGCCGGCCGGGGGGCCGCCATCGGGGCGGCTTCGGGAGTCCTGGTTGGCGGGGCCAAAGGCTACAGCGAAACCGGGGCCCGGATCAGTCGGGACCTGGCCGAAAAATCCCTGACCAGCGGCCCCATCCTGCCCAACCAGATCGGCTACGGGGTGCTTTTCTTCCCGGGCAAATCGGGGGAAGAGGCGGACAGCGCCGAGGAGTTGCGGCTGTCCATCATGATCGGCGCAGAACAGCAGATCATCCGCTTGCCCCTGAGATAAAACCCGGCCGTCCCCCGTTTGTCAGGCGAACAGGTAGCCCGCCACCGCCCAGAGCAGGATCGCGACGGTCAGCAGAGCGCAGCCGGCGGCCAGAACCTGCTGGGTGAAGCTTTCCCGGCCCCGTTCCCGGTAACCCAGCAGGTAGCCGAGCAGAGCGCCGCCCAGGATGCCCCCGCCGTGGGCCCAGTTATTGATGCCCGGGACCAGCAGGCCGAAGAGGCCGATGCCGATGGCCCAGCCCCCCACCTGACTGAAAAGTTCCCCTCCGTAAGCCCCGCCCCGGCTTTTGCCGTAATAGAGAATGGCCCCGATGAGGGCGCAGATTGCGGCCGAGGCCCCGAGGGTAAAGGGGATTCCCACCAGGTAGGAAACCAGGTAGCCTCCCACCCCGCCAGCGGTGTAGATCACCGTCATCCGGGCCAGGCCGTATTCCCGAATAACCAGGGGCCCCAGTTGGTGCAGGGCCATCATGTTGAAGATGATGTGAAGCAGGCCGCCGTGGAGGTAATTGGCACTGATCAGGCTCCACCAGTGCCCCAGGGCGTTGATGGGAACGGTCCCGCTGGCCCCCAGTTGGAGCAGGACCCGGTTGTCCGGCGAGAGCAGGCGAAAAGGATTCATCATCCCGGTGTGGACCCCCTGGGGGCTGAGGATCAGGCTGAGAATGTACATCAGGACATTGATGCCGATCAGCAGGCGGATCAGCCGCTCGGGCTCAAGCTGGCTGAAAGCTCCAACCAGTCCTTTCCAGCTGGCGCCGGGCCGGCTCAGGCCGCAGTGCGGGCAGGAGGGAGCGTCCCGGCTGACCAGGCGCCGACAATTGGGACAAAGGCGGGCTTTGTTGCTGCTCATGGCGAACTTATCCCCGGTTTTGGATTAGAGGCCGGCAATGGGCCGCAGGGTTTTGCTTACCAGTTACACGATAAGTGGGAAAGGGGAAAAAGTAAACGTTGCCGGGCGGCTCCGAGGCGCGGGCCGGGCCGGGCCGGGGAAGAGCCCCGGACCGGCCCGCGGAGGACGGTGATCAACGCCCGTTGCTCTGGTTGGCCTTGCGGAGGCGGATGGATTCGGGGGTGATTTCCACCAGTTCATCGTCGTTGATGTAGGAAATACAGTCTTCCAGGCTCATTTTCACCGGCGGGGTCAGGACGACGTTTTCGTCGGAGCCGGAAGCCCGCATGTTGGTCAGCTTCTTGCCCTTGGCCGGATTGACCACCATGTCGCCTTCGCGGCTGTTCTCACCGATGATCTGTCCCTTGTAAGCCCGTTCGCCGGGGCCGACAAAGAGTCGGCCGCGCTCCTGGAGATTGAAGAGGGCATAAGCCACCGTGGTGCATGGTTCCTTGACCACCAGGGCGCCGTTGATCCGGTTTCTGATTTCGCCCGCGTGGGGACCGTACTCGGCAAAAACATAGTTCATCACCCCCATCCCCTTGGTGTCGGTCATGAACTGGGCCCGGTAGCCCAGCAGGCCCCGGGTAGGGATCTTGTAAAGCAGGCGGGTCATCCCGTTGTGCTGGTGCATCTCCAGCATTTTACCCTTGAGCCGTCCCAGTTTTTCAATCACCGCCCCGCTGAACTGCTCATCCACGTCGATGGTGAGTTCTTCGTAGGGCTCCAGTTTGACCCCGTTTTCCTCGCGCATGATCACCTGGGGCCGGGTCACCTGCAGTTCGTAGCCCTCCCGTCGCATTCTTTCGATCAGGATGGAGAGATGGAGCTCGCCCCGGCCGGCCACCACGAAGCCGGTGCCCTCGGTCAGGGGGGTAACCTGCAGGGCCACGTCGGAGATGGTTTCCCGGCGCAGGCGTTCATCGATATGGCGGGAGGTGACGAATTTGCCCTCCAGGCCGGCGAAAGGCGAGTCGTTGGGGAGAAAGTTCATGGCGATGGTGGGCGGATCGATCTCGATCAGCGGCAGGGGGCGGGGATCGTCGGAGTCGGTGAAGGTCTCTCCCACCGTAATGTCATCCATGCCCGCCACCGCCACGATTTCGCCGCAGCCGGCCTGGTCGGTGGTTACCTTGTCGCTGCCGGCGAACCGGTAAATCTTGGTGATCCGGGCCGGCTTGACGGAGCCGTCCCGCTTGATCACCACCACCGAACGATTGATGTTCAGGGTGCCGTTCAGTACTTTGCCGATGGCCAGCCGGCCGAGATAGAGGGAAGCGTCCAGGGTGCTGACCTGCATCTGCAAAGGAGCGGCCTGGTCGCCGGTTGGCGGCGGGATCCGTTTAACGATGAGATCGGCGATGGGGGCCATGGTTCCCCCGGTCGCCGGCAGGGTCAGCGAGGCGTAACCTTGCTTGGCCGAGGCGTAGATCACGGCAAAATCCAGGAGTTCGTCGGGGGCGCCGAGTTTGACGAAAAGGTCGAAGACCTGGTCCACCACCCAGTCGGGCCGGGCAGCCGGCTTGTCGATCTTGTTGATCACCACGATTACCGGCAATTTGGCCGCCAGGGCTTTTTTGAGGACGAAATAGGTCTGGGGCATCGGCCCTTCCTGGGCGTCCACCAGGAGCAGACAGCCGTCGGCCATCCGCAGCACCCGTTCCACCTGGCCCCCGAAGTCGGCGTGTCCCGGGGTATCGATGATATTGATGCGATACTCGCCGTGCACGAAGGTGCCGTTCTTGGCGGCGATGGTGATCCCCCGTTCCTTTTCCAGGTCCATGGAGTCCATCAGCCGTTCGGCGACCTGCTGGTTGTCGCGGAACATGCCGCTTTGGCGGAAAAGCTGATCCACCAGGGTGGTCTTGCCGTGGTCGACGTGGGCGATAATTGCGACGTTTCTGATCTTTTCTTGGTTCATAGTAGGGTTCCGAAGTCTGGGCCGTCATGATATTGCCACGGACTTACGGGCCAGCCGCCCTCACAGAAACAGGGGGTGCAACCTTTGGTAACCGGGGGCATCGCGGCGGGAAATCGCCAGCGGGACAGGAGCGGCAAAAAAAGAGCATTATACTAAATTGCTTTGCCGGATAAAGCAAGCAGGAAAAAAACAGCCTGGCTTAAGGCCGGCTTTTCCGCTGCCGGCCGAGACTTTTTCCCCCTTGTCTAACGCCCTTTTTTTCCTTGACACCTCGAGACCTTTATCACTATAAGGGGAGCAGGTGGTGTAAAGTGGGGGAAAGGGGGGCAAAGAGGTTTTATGCGGCACGACGAGGCGACAAGGGCGATTTTGCCAGGAGGAGGCCGGACATGACGGCGGACGGCAAGCTGCGGGCCCCGGTGCATCATTTTCGGGGCCGCTCGGAGCATACCCTGGATGGGAAGGGCCGGCTCAATATCGCCACCCGTTTTCGCGACGTATTGCGCAAGCAATACGACGAGCGGCTCATGGTTATGCCCTGGAACTCCTGTCTCAAAGCTTATCCCATGCCCACCTGGGAGGAACTGGAAGTCAGCCTGATGGCCGAGGGCCGCAAGCATCCCCAGCAGGTCAAGCTGATCCGCTACATGATCGGCGGGGTGGTGGAATGCAGCCTGGACCGGCAGGGGCGCATTCTGCTGCCACCCAACCTCCGCGAGGAGTGCGGCCTGAGCAAGGATGTGGTGGTCAACGGGATGATCTCCTATTTCGAGATCTGGGACAAGGCCAACTGGGAGCAGATCAGTCGGCCGAGCGGCGAACAGTTCGCCGATTTCGAACAAACCCTGCTGGAACTGGGCCTTTTCTAGCCTCTAAGAGAGGGCGCCTTCCGGCTGGAGCTTCCAGTTCGGCGGTCAATCCTGGCCCTGCTTTCAGCCCGGCCGCGGCGCATATTTTTATGGACGATATCCATCAGCCGGTTCTGCTCGCCGAGGTGTTGCACTGGCTGGCCCCGGTCAGCGGCGGAATATACGTGGACGGCAACCTCGGCTTGGGCGGCCATGCCGCCGCGGTTTTGGAGCACAGTGCTCCGGCCGGTCGCCTGATCGGCTTTGACTGGGATGAAGAGGCTCTGGTTCGGGCCCGCCGTAACCTGGCCCGTTTTGGGGCCAGGGCCTTGCTGCTGCAGCGCAACTTTATCGAACTGGAGGCAAGTTTGGCTGAACTCGCCGTTGATCGCATCGACGGGTTGGTGCTGGATCTGGGGCTTTCCTCGCTGCAGCTTGACGGCGGCCTGACCGCCGGGGAGGGCCGCGGTTTCAGCTTTCGGGGCAGCGAGCCGCTGGACATGCGGATGGATCGGCGCGGCGGCCTGACCGCGGCCGACCTGCTCCGGGATTTGAGTGCCGCCGAACTGGCCGATATTTTTTATTACTACGGGGAAGAGCGCCAGGCCCGGCCCATTGCCGGTCTGATTGTCGAGCGCCGGCGCCACGAACCGATCCTCACCACGGCCCAGCTGGCGGCCCTGGTTGGGGAAGCGGTGCCCCGCCGTTTTCATCCCCGCAATATTCATGTGGCCACCCGGGTTTTTCAGGCCTTGCGGATTGCGGTCAATCATGAGTTGGAAAACCTGGCCGCCATCCTGGCCATGACCCCGTCCCGCTTGCGGCCCGGAGCCCGTTTCTGCGTGATCACCTTTCATTCCCTGGAAGATCGCCTGGTTAAACGGGCCTTTCGCGATGATTCCCGCCTGCGGGTTCTGACTCCTCGGCCAATCACCCCGGGGGCGGCTGAACTGCGGCGCAATCCCCGCTCCCGCAGCGCCAAGCTCCGGGTGGCCGAACGGCGAGAGGAGCAGGCATGATGCGCGATGATATCGGGCGTCGCGGCGGCATGGCCCGCGCGGGCCGACGGCCCGCTGATGGCGGCCGGGGAGGCGAAGGGGTCTGGTTCAAGGCCTTGGGGGTATCGTTGCTGGTGCTGGCTTTAATTGCGGTGGGGGCCGGGCTCTGGGTGGCCTGGGCCGTGCGCAGCGGTCTGGACGAACTGGCCGCTCACCAGCAGCGCCGCCATGAAATGCTGGAGCAGAATCGGGAACTGGCCGAGCGCCGCGATCAGTTGTTGGCCAGGGAAAGAATCGAAGAGGCCGCGGCCGAGCTGGGTCTGTTCCCGCCCCGGGAGGGCCAGATCCGGTATCCATGAAGCCTTGAACCCTCCCGGCGCGGCGGTTTTTTCCCCCAACGGAGCGCGGGGGGGCCGCTAATTTACGAACTATTTTAGATCCTGTGATCCAGGGAGGATGGGCATGCGGGGAACCGCTACATATCGACAGCGCCGGAAAAAGCTGATTTTCCTGTTGCTCCTGCTGCCCTTGGTCGGAGCGGGGATTTGGGCGGGACTGGCGATCTTGGGCTTCCAGTCCGGGGATCGGCAAGCCGGGATCAGCGGCGGGACCCTGGTTGAAAGCTCCAGCCTGCGCCGCAACAACATCTACGATCGCAACTTTGACACTCTGGCCTTAAGCTTCCGGCTCAGCTCCCTTTACGTTCGGCCCCTGGAAATTACCGACCCCGAAGGCACCGCGGCCGATCTGGCTCGAATCCTGGATCTTGACCAGGAGCAGTTGTTGGCCTCCTTCCGCAGCGAACGCAGCTTTGTCTGGTTGACCCGGCAGGCGGAGAGAGAGCTGGTGGACCGGGTCCTGGAAGGCGACTTCCGCGGGGTCCATGTAATGCCCCGCTCCCATCGCTATTATCCCCATCAGACCGGAGCCTCCCATGCCATTGGTTTCGTCAAGGACGAACAGGGTTTGGCCGGGATCGAACTTTCCTATGACAATATTCTCCGGGGTGGCATCAGCGATATCCGGCTGGCCGCGGCCGGAGTTCCGGAAAGAATCGCCGCCAGGGGCGGGGTCCATCTGGTCAGCACCCTCGATTTACCCCTGCAAAGAGAACTGGAGAACCGGCTGTCCCGGGCCCTGCGGGCGGTGGACGGTGTTTCCGCCGCGGCCCTGGTGATGGACGTCGCCAGCGGGGCCGTGGTGGGGATGGCCAGTCTGCCCTCCTACGATCCCAACCATTTCTGGGCCGCCCGGGCCGAGGAGAGATTGAACCGGGCCGTGGTTCCCCAGGTCCGGCCGGGAGCCCTGCGAAGTCTTTTCATCCTGGCGGCGGCCCATGAACAAGGAGTGGCCGGAACCAGTCCGCCTGGCGCGGATCAACTGGAGAGCCAGGGGTTCTGGTACGAAATGGATCGGGAGATTTACGCTTCCGCCAGCCTCCGGCCGGCCGGAGCAACCGGGGAACTGATGTCTCCGCCGGAATCCTTTTGGCGGCGGATCGGCCTTTGTGCCGGCATCGATTTGGATTTACTGGAAGGTCGCAGTCTGAACGAGGGGATTAGTTCCCCTGACGGCTTGGAAGATGAGTGTCGCCAGTTGCTGCTGGCTGAAGATCCCGTGGTGAGCGGCGTTGCCCTGCTGGCCGCCTTCAGTCGCCTGGTCAACGGCGGCCAACCGGTGGAGCCCCATCTCATTCGGGGCTTTTGGGACAACGAACAGTTCTGGCCCCGCAAGTCGGCGCTTAACGGAGACGTGTTTCCGGCCGTTGCCGGCCGGAATTTTCTTCGGGACCTGGTCCCGGCCGGAGAAGATTCCGTGCCGGTGGTGACCTACGAGAGCCTGGTGGCCCTGGGGCCCGAGCATGAACCGGAAGCCGGGAGCCCAGCGGCGGAAAGGGCCGCAACAGAAAACGACACCCCGGCGGACGGCCGCTATCAAGCGGTAATGCTGGGGATGGCGCCGGCCGAGGATCCGCGGTTGGCGGCGCTGGTCTTTATTGATGGGGCCAAGATGGACCTGGCCTTACCCTCGCCTTTGCGGGGAGTTGTCAGGGATCTCGACACTTGGGCAACCAATCTGCGCCGGCCGGTATCGGTGCCGGCCGGCGCAACGGTTATGGCCCGGGAAAGCGCTCTTTTGCAGCAATGGGCGGCCATGCAGGAAAAAGGGGAGGGTCCGACCCAGGTGGCGGCGATCAGGCCCGTTGAGCGGATGCCCGATGTGATGGGGCTCAGCCTGCGCAAGGCCCTGCAGACCCTGCAGAACTCGGGCCTGCGCATCAAGGTGCAGGGCAGCGGCCGGGTGGTCGGCCAGAACCCGCCTCCGGGAGCTTCACTCAAAGGAGTCGACGAGGGAACCATTGAACTGCGGGTCATTACCGGCAACCTGGCTGCGGCCAACAACCTCCGCTCTAAAAACGGGCGATGAAGGTGCGGCAATTGCTCGAAACCGCGGGGGTCGACTGGACGGTCATGGGCCGCCGGGACCATCCTGATCCGGTTGTAACCGCGGTGACCGCTGATTCACGGCGGGCAGGGCCCGCCGCCCTTTTTGTCGCCTTGCCGGGAACCAGGGTTGACGGGCATGATTACGTGACCGATGCGCTGGCGCGGGGCTGCCGGGCGGTACTGACCAGCCGCGGCAGGGCGGCGGAGACCGCCCGGATGGCCGCCGGCCAGGATTTTTTGCACCTGGCCAGCGAAGATCCCCGGGAGGCCTTCGGACGGCTTTGCGCCGCCCTGCAGGGGCAGCCCGCCGCCGAGATGGTGATGATCGGGATTACCGGCACCAATGGCAAAACCACCTCCACCTACCTGTTGGAGGAATTGATCCGCCGCAGCGGCGGCGAACCGGGGGTGATCGGCACCGTAAACTATCGCTACCGGGAGCGGAGCCTGCCCGCTTCGCACACCACCCCCGAGGCGGAAACCCTGCAGCGGTTGTTGCGGGAAATGGCCGGAGCCGGGGTAACCCACGTGATCATGGAGGTATCCTCCCACGCCCTCGAGCAGCGGCGCGTGGCGGGGATCTTGTTTGACGTGGCCCTTTTTACCAACCTCAGCCATGAGCACCTGGATTACCACGGAGATATGGAGCGCTATTATGCCGGCAAAAAACGCCTGTTTTATGAACATCTCAAGCCGGGCGGGGCGGCGGTGATCGTCGCCGCAGCGGAGGATGAGGGTGGGCCGGCAGCGGGAACCTGGGCCCGGCGACTGGCAGCCGAACTGTTGCCTTTGAGCCGGCCGGCCGGGTCGCCGAAGTCGCGGCGCCGGGCTGAATCGTTGCGGCTGATCCGCTGCGGCTTTACTGACGGAGAGTTGCGGGTCGCCGCCCGCCGCAGCAGCCTGGCCGGAGTAGAAGCCCGCCTCCAGGGTCCCGGCGGCGCCTGGACCTTGCAATCTTCCCTGGTGGGGGGCTTCAATCTCGACAACCTGCTGGGAGTGGCCGGGGTTGGTCTGGCTCTGGGCTTAAGCCCCGAGCAGATCCGGACCGGACTGGCCGCCGCCGCCCCGCCGCCGGGGCGGCTGGAAAGGTTTACCTCGTCTCGGGGCCTGGATGTTTTTGTCGATTACGCCCATACCCCCGATGCCCTGGCCCATGTTTTGCAGGCCCTGCGCCCTCTGACCCCGGGTCGGCTGATTGTCCTTTTCGGTTGCGGGGGCGACCGGGACCGGGCCAAGCGACCGCTGATGGGAGCAATTGCCGCCCGGGGGGCTGATATCGTGGTAGTGACCTCGGACAACCCGCGCAGCGAGGAGCCCGCCGCGATCATGGCCGCCATCGAGCGGGGCCTGCTCGAGGGGGGAGCCCGGCGCGGCCGCCTGGAATCCCTGTTGCGCTCCCCGGCCGGGTTGCGGGGTTACGACCTGGTTGAATCCCGGCGCCGGGCAATCAGGGACACCATTTTTTTTGCCCGCCCGGGAGATGTGGTCCTGGTTTGCGGCAAGGGGCACGAGACCACCCAGGTAGTTGCCGGAGTCAGCAGATTTTTCGACGATCGCCTGGAAGTTAGGGAACAGCTGGCGATATTGGGTCAGGCAAGGTAAAATAGATAATTTTATTTGCAGTAAATTTAACCTTTTCGCGCACGTAGCAAGGCGGTAAACGGCTTGGGCCGCCAGAAGGCGATTCCCATGAACGTTTGCCAGGAGAACAGCATGAAACCGGCACCTGCATCAGCTGATAATGGCGCTCGCCGACGCTCCTGCCGCCGGGCGGAGTTCGGCTACGGCTTCGCCCTGGCGCAGAATCCGGTCTGGACCCTGGCCCAGGTTCTGCTGGCCACCGGCGGTCGTTTGCTGGGTTGCCGGACCGAGGCGGTTTTCCGCCTGGTTTGTTCTGACAGCCGCACCATCGAGGCTGGTGATCTGTTTATCGCCTTGCAGGGGGACAATTTCGACGGTCACGATTTTATTGAGGAAGTGCTGCGCAAAGGAGCCGCCGGCCTGATTTTGGCCAAGACTCCCGCCGAGAAGCTGCCGGTGCCGGTAGTGCTGGTTCCCGATACCTTGCGGGCCCTGGGCGATCTGGCCCATTACCGCCGCGGCCTGATGCAGGGCCTGGGGGTCCTGGCGATCACCGGCAGTTCGGGCAAAACCACGGTCAAGGAAATGACCGCCGCCATTCTCTCCCGCTGCCACCGCATTCTGAAGACCCGGGGCAACCTGAACAACCTCATCGGCCTGCCTCTTTCCCTCCTGGGGGTGGATGAACAGCATGAATTCGCCGTCCTGGAGATGGGCATGAATCGTTTTGGCGAAATTGCCCGGATGACCGAGATCGCCGCTCCCGACGTGGCCTGTATCAACAACGTCCAGGAGGCCCATCTCGCCGGCCTGGCCGATGTCGACGGCGTGGCGCGGGCCAAGGGCGAGCTTTTTCAGGGCATGCAGCCCTGGACGACCCTGGTGGTCAACCGGGACGACAAGCGGATTTGGCGGCTGGCCCGGACCATGCCCCAGCAGCAGATAACCTTCGGCTTTGCGCCCGGGGCCATGATCCGAGCCACCTATATCCGCAGCCGGGGCGAAGCGGGCATGAGTTTCACCCTGACCATCGCCGGGACCTGGCGCGGGCGGGTGCGGATCGCGGCCCTGGGCGCCCACAATGTCCGCAATGCCCTGGCTGCGGCCGCTCTGGCCCGGGCGGCGGGAATCGCCCCGGCGGAAATCGTCGCGGGGCTCGAGGCCTATCAGCCGTTTGCCAAGAGGTTGCGGATTCAACCCTTTATCGCCGGCCTGAAATTGATTGATGACAGTTACAACGCCAATCCCTCCTCGATGCTGGCCGCCCTGGAAACGGTTTACAACCTGCGCCGCCAGCGCAAGGTGGTGGCGGTGCTGGGCGATATGCTGGAACTGGGCAGCCACGGTCTGGCGGCCCATCGCTTTATCGGGGAAAAGGTGGCCAAGCTCGATTTCGACTACCTGTTGACGGTGGGTGAATTCGCCGCCGAGACCGCTCTGGCCGCCCGCCAGGCCGGGATGGCCGCCGACCGGGTTCGGGCTTGCGGCGACAAGGAAGAGATCGGGCGCTGGTTGACCGAGGCGGTGCAACAGGGGGTGCTGGGGATCGATGATCTGGTCCTGCTCAAGGCCTCGCGCGGGATGCGGATGGAAACGATCATCAGCCAGCTGGCCGAAACCGGCCCGGGGGAACAGGGGTAATGCTCTATCATTTATTATATCCCCTGCATGAGTACTTCAGCGTCTTCAACGTATTCCGCTACATCACCTTCCGCTGCATCGGGGCGGCCCTGACCGCCTTCCTGCTGGTGATGGTGCTGGGGCCTGTTTTCATCACCTGGCTCAAGGAGCGGCAGATCGGTCAGGTGGTTCGCGACGACGGGCCGGAGAGTCATTACTGCAAGCGAGGGGTTCCCACCATGGGCGGGCTGTTGATCCTGGCGGCGGTGGTTTCCACTACCCTGCTCTGGGTTGACCTCTACAACCTTTTCGTCTGGCTGATTCTGGCGGTCATGCTTTGGTTCGGAGCAATCGGCGCCTACGATGACTATCGCAAGATCCGCAAACAGAACAGCAAGGGCCTGAGCGTGCGGGGCAAGCTGCTGCTCCAGGGCGCCGGCGCCGGCGCCGCCGCCGCCGCCCTCTTCCTGATGCCCGGGTTCGACGGCCACCTGAGCTTTCCTTTCTTCAAGGAATTTCGCCCGGATCTGGGGGTTTGGTACACCCTTTTCGCCTTGCTGGTGGTAGTGGGAGCCTCCAACGCGGTCAACCTCACCGACGGCCTTGACGGGCTGGTTACCGGTCCGGTGGTGATCACCGGCACCGTGTACCTGATGTTTTCCTACCTGGCCGGACATGCGGTACTGGCCTCCTACCTGCAGATTCCCTACGTGCCGGGAGCGGGGGAGGTGGCGGTGTTCAGCGGGGCCTTGGTGGGGGCCAGTCTGGGCTTTCTCTGGTTCAATACCTACCCGGCCCAGGTTTTCATGGGCGATGTCGGCTCCCTGGCCATCGGTGCCGCCCTGGGCATGGTGGCGATCATTACCAAGCAGGAATTCCTGCTGGCCATCGTTGGGGGAATTTTCGTCATGGAGGCCCTGTCGGTGATCCTCCAGGTAAGCTTTTTCAAGATGAGCGGCGGCAAACGGATTTTTCTGATGGCCCCCTTTCATCATCATTTCGAGAAGAAGGGCTGGCAGGAACCCAAGGTGGTGGTGCGGTTCTGGATTATTTCCATCGTCCTGGGCCTGCTGGCCATCGCCACCCTGAAGTTGCGGTAAAGGTTCCCGGGAACCGGGCGCCGCTGAAAGTTGCCGGCCTTGAACGGGGTCGGCCCTTGAACCAGCAAAGGATCGCGAAGGAAGCAAATGTCGATTCCAGGAGAAAGAATGGACCTTGAAGGCAAGCAGGTGCTGGTGGTGGGTCTGGGCAAGTCCGGCATCGCCGCGGTCCGTTTTCTGCTGGGGCAGGGGGCCAAGGTTGTGGTTTCCGAAGGGGGCCGGTCCTTGCCGCCCGCCAGCACTACCCTGCGCTGGCTGCGGGAGCGGGGGGTTTATTGCGAGTTGGGGGGGCATTCCTCGGAGCTTTTCGCCGCCGTGGACATCATTATCCTCTGTCCCGGCGTCCCGCTCGATCTTCCCGCCCTGGCCGCGGCCCGCCAGGCGGGTGTGGCGATTATCGGTGAACTGGCCCTCGCTCCGGCCTACCTGCGGACCCCGGTGATCGCCGTCACCGGGACCAACGGCAAAAGTACGGTGACCACGCTGATCGGCGACATCCTGCAGGCGGGGGGCCAAAAGGTCTTTGTCGGCGGCAATCTCGGCACCCCGCTCTGTGAATATCTGCAGGGCCCCCAGGACGCGGACTGGGCGGTGCTGGAGGTCAGCAGCTTCCAGTTGGACAGCGCCGGGGGGTTTCGGCCTCGAATCGGGCTGTTGCTCAATATTTCGCCGGACCACCTGGATCGTTATCCCGATTACCCCGCTTACGCCGCCGCCAAGTGGCGGATTTTTGCCCAGCAGCAGCCCAATGATGTGGCCATCATCAACCGGGATGATCCGGAGATTACCCGCCTGGCCGCCGCCAATCCTGTGGCGGCCCGGGTTTTTGCCTTCGGGGGGACCGGGGAGGCCGGACCGGTCGGGAATGAAGCGCAGCCGGCGGGCCCGGCTGCGGCAAGCCGGACCGACAGCTTGCTGCGGATCCGGCTGGGCAAGGACTTCGAGGCCGTCGAAAAATATGAGCTGGCCGGAACCGAGCTGGCTGCGGAACCCAACCGTCAGAACGCCCTGGCCGCCGTGCTGGCCGCCCGCTTGGCCGGCTGTCCGCCGGAGGCGGTTAGCCGGGGTCTGGAGAGTTTTCGGCCCCTGCCTCATCGGCTGGCCCTGGTGGCGGAAGTTGATGGGGTCCGCTTTTACGATGACTCCAAGGCCACCAATATCGGCGCGGTGATTTCGGCCCTGCAGGGGCTGCGCGGTCCGGTGGTCCTGATTGCCGGCGGCCTCGATAAGGGGGGTGACTATCGCCTGCTGCTGCCGGTGTTGCGTGAGAAGGTCAAGGCCATGGTCCTGATCGGTTCCGCCCGGGCAAAAATGGCCGCGGCCTTGGTCGAGGCCGTCCCCGCCACCTCCGCCGGCGATTTGGCCGAGGCGGTGAGGCAGGCGTACCGGCTGGCCCAGCCCGGAGAGGCGGTGCTGCTTTCTCCGGCCTGCGCCAGCTTCGATATGTTCAGCGGCTATGCCCAGCGAGGCGAGGTTTTTCGCCGGGCGGTGCGGGAATTGGCCCGGGAGCGCAGTGGCGGCCGCGGTGGCGGGGAGGCCGGTTCCTCCCCGGGCCGGGCGGCGGTGGTGGCCTGATGAAGTTAAACGGGGCGGCTGACCCGACCGGAAGGGGCGCTGAGCAATGAGCATTCGCCTGGTGATCACCGGCGGCGGTACCGGCGGCCATCTTTTTCCCGGGATCGCCGTGGCCGACGAGGCCTTGGCCCGTTATCCCGGCAGCGAGGTGCTCTTCATCGGCACCGGCCGGGAAATCGATCGCCGGGCACTGGCGACCAAGCCCTACCGCCAGGCAACCCTCACCGGCAGCGGCCTGAAGGGAATTTCCTGGCGGGGGCGCCTCGCCTCTTTGGCCCGGCTGCCGGTGGGTTTCGGGCAGGCCGTCAGCCTGCTGCGGAATTTTCGCCCCGACCTGGTGCTGGGGGTGGGAGGCTATGTTACCGGCCCGGTGCTGCTGGCGGCCCGGATGCTGGGCGTAACCTCCTGCATTCACGAACAGAACTCGGTGCCGGGACTGGCCAACCGCCTCCTGGGCCGCTTCGTGGATCGGATTTTTCTGTCGCTGCCGGACCGCGGTAATTTTTTTCCGGCGGCCAAAACCCGGCTGGTCGGTAATCCCCTGCGCCGGGAACTGGTGGCCGCCGCCCGGCAGGATGAAGTTCGGCGAGAGGTGCCGGGTTTGCTGGTTTTGGGCGGCAGCCAGGGGGCCCACCGGGTCAACCTGCTGATGCAGGAAGCTGCCGGCCTGCTGGCCGCCGAGGGCCTGGAATTTGCAATCATGCATCAGACCGGGGAGCGGGATTACGCCATGATCAGCGCCGGATACCGTCAGGCCGGGTTGAAGGCCCGCAGCGCCGCCTTCATCGGCGATATGGGGGCCGAGTACCGGCGGGCGGATCTGGTAATTTCCCGGGCCGGCGCCACCACTTTGGCGGAACTGGCTTTGTTCGGCAAGGCGTCCCTGCTGATTCCTTATCCCCACGCCGCCGATGATCACCAGCGGCTCAATGCCGAGATCATGGTGGGACAGGGGGCGGCCCGGCTGCTGCCGGAAAAGGAACTGAGCGCCGGGGAGTTGGCCGGCCAGATCAAGGAACTACTGCGGGATGAAGCCGCCAGAGAGATGATGGGGCAAAAAGCCCGGGCCTTGGCCCGGCCCGATGCCGCCGCTGCCATAATCAGCGAAAGTCTGGCCTGTCGGGGCCGCAAACCGGAGGAAAGCAGCTAACCATGTATCGTAAAAACCAGCATATTCACTTTGTCGGCATCGGCGGCATCGGCATGAGCGGAATCGCCGAGTTGCTGCTCAACCTGGGCTACCGGGTCAGCGGCTCCGACCTGCGGGAAAGCCGGATCACCCGCCGGCTGGCCGAACTCGGCGGCCGGATTGCCATCGGCCATGACCGGCGCTGGATCGACGGAGCCGACGTGGTGGTGATCTCCTCGGCGGTGCGGCCGGACAACCCCGAGGTGCTGGCGGCCCACGAAGCCTGTATTCCGGTGATTCCCCGGGCGGAAATGCTGGCCGAGCTGATGCGCCTCAAGATCAACGGCATCGCCGTGGCCGGCAGCCACGGCAAGACCTCAACCACCTCGATGGCCGGCACCCTGCTGGCCGAGGCCGGCCTGGATCCCACCGTGGTCATCGGTGGCCAGGTCAATAGTTTCGGGTCCAATGCCAAGCTGGGGGCCGGGGACTTCCTGGTGGCCGAAGCCGACGAGTCCGACGGCTCCTTTCTCAAGCTCTCGCCGGTGTTGGAGATTGTCACCAATATCGACCTCGAGCATGTTGATCACTACCCCGATCTCGACGCGGTCAAGGCGGCCTTTCTGGAATTCATCAACCGGATTCCCTTTTACGGCGCGGTCATCCTGTGCCTGGACGACCCCAACATCACCGCTTTGCTGCCCCAGATCCGCAAGCGGACCATCACCTACGGGCTGAGCAGCCAGGCCGATGTCCAGGCCCGGGCGATCACGGCCCGGGGCTTCATTTCCCGTTTCGAGGTCTGGCGGCGCGGCGAGCGACTGGGGACGCTGACTCTTTCGGTACCGGGCCGGCACAATGTCTATAATGCCCTGGCCGTGGTGGCCCTGGGCCTGGAACTGGATATTCCCTTCGCCGTGATTGCCCGGGCCCTGGGCAACTACAGCGGGGTGCAGCGGCGCCTGCAGGTCAAAGGCGAGGTGGACGGCATAACGGTAATCGACGATTACGGTCATCATCCCACCGAAATCCGGGCTACCCTGGCCGCCCTCCGCGGCGCCTGGCCCCAGCGGCGGCTGGTGGTGCTTTTCCAGCCCCATCGCTACAGTCGCACGGCCGGGCTTTTGCCGGAGTTCTGCCACGCTTTCCACGATGCCGACCTCTTGCTGCTCAGCGACATATATGCCGCCGGCGAGGAGCCGATTGCCTCGGTGGCGGGAGATGCGCTGGCCCAGGCCCTGAGGCGCCATGGCCAGAAGGGAGTGGAATATGTCCCTGAGTTGGGGCAGCTGCCGGCGGCGGTCGCCGCCCGGTTGGCCCGGGGGGATGTGGTCCTGACCTTGGGGGCGGGAAACATCTGGCGAATCGGGGAGCAGATCCTGGCGGCCCTGGAAGAAAAAGATCGGGCGGCCTGATGGTTGGCCATCGATGCCCAACCAACGGGCCCGGCTGATGGCCGGCGGGAATCAGTCCTCCCGGCCGCTGACCGTGATATTGGGATCTTCGATCATCGCGATCAGGCCGT